>NZ_JBEOYB010000003.1:0-183412 GCF_040296845.1 Streptomyces sp. NPDC001985 | reverse complement strand
CCCCCCCCCCCCCCCCCCCCCAACCGCCCGCCCCCCCCGGGGGGCCGCCCGCCCGCGGGGGGGGGGCCGCGAGGCCGGGGGCCGGGTCAGCGGCCGGACGGGCGAGCGGTGCCGTCCCGGACGCCGGCGAGCCGGGCCGCCGCGACTTCCCGCCACAGCCGCGCGGGCGTGCCGTACCGGACCGCTTCCGCGCCGGCGAGCCGGTAGGCCCGCGCCGGATGGTCATGGGCCAGCATCCCGCGGGCACCGTGCAGCTGGATCGCCAGCCGGGCGGCGCCCAGGGCCAGTTCCGCGGAGGCCGCCAGCACCTGTGCCGGATACGGCCCGGGGGCGGCGCCGGAGTCGAGCCGCCACGCGGCCTCGAACAGCAGCAGCGCGAGCCCGTCGGCCTCGCCGGTCAGCGCGGCGAGCCGGTGGCCCACCGTCTGGAAGTCGATCAGCCGCCGCTCGAACTGCCGGCGGCGGTTGGCGTGCCGGCGGCCCGCCTCCACCGCCGCGTCCGCGACACCCAGCAGAAACGCCGCCTGGCGCACCCGTTCCGCGGCCCGGAGACGACCGAGGTCCGGTCCGGCCGGGAGGACCAGACCGGGCGCCGCCCCGCATCGCAGCCGTACGCCTCCGTGCTCGCCCGCCGTGGCCAGCTCCGCCTCGACTCCTTCACCGTCCGGCTCCACCAGGACCAGCACGTCCTCACCGGAGCGGGTCGCGCGGACCAGGACCAGATCCCAGGCGGCGGCCGCGACCCGGGGCGAGGTGCCCCGCACCCGGTCGCGGGAGTCCACCGTCACCGAGGTGTCCGGCTCCAGCGGACCCGCGCACCCCACGCGGCGGGCCCCCGCCACCACGTCCGTCAGCAGGGCCGCCGACCGTGCGTCCGCGCACCGCGCCAGCACGTGCGAGGCGAGCACCGCGTCCCGCAGACGGGGCAGGGGCTCCAGCGCCCGCCCCAGCTCACGGGCGACGATCGCCTCGGCCGCGAGCCCCAGATCCAGCCCGTCCACCCGGTGGGGCAGCCCGACCACATGGGCGTCGATGGCGGCCAGCCGGTCCCAGGCGTCGCCGTCCTGGTGCAGGGCCGTCACGACGGCCTTGGTGAGATGGCGCTCGAATTCATTGAGCATGAAGTCCATAGCGTGAATCCCAGTCTCTCGCTGTGAATCCTGAATTTCGCCATTCCAGTGGGTTTCCTGGCGAGGTGCGAATGTGACACCATGGTGTGCGAAGGCGCCCGCGCGCCAGGCCGGATGCGGCCCGGTCCGACGCACGGATTCCCGCGCCGGAAGATGGGTTGCGCGGCCGGGGTCGCCCTTGTCGGCCATCGTCCCGTGTCAGAAAATCAATCGCAAGGTATTGTCGATCCGGAAAAGCTTCTTCTACGGTGAATCGGCAATCATCCTTATCTGCGCGGAGGCCATGGGTGTCCCTTGTCGGAAAGGCTTTCCTTGTCACGGGCGCGGGTTCCGGAATCGGGTCCGCGACGGCTGCCGCACTGGTCCGTTCCGGAGCCGATGTCGTCGTCCTGGGCCGGCGGGCGCAACCGCTGCACGCGCTCCGTACCGCGCTCGGGGCATCCGGCGCGCCGGAGCACGGACGGGTGGCCGTCGTCCCGGCCGACGTCGGGGCGGCCGGGACCGGCGAACGCGCACTGGCCGCCGCCCTGGAGAGTTTCGGCCGGCTGGACGGTCTGGTGAACAACGCGGGGCTCGCTCGCTTCGCGCCGATCGACGAGGCGGCCCCGGACGACCTGGATGCCATGTTCACGGTCAATGTCAGCGGCCCCGTGCGGCTGATCCGCGCGTGTCTGCCGCAACTGCGGCAGCACCGGGGCTCCGTGGTCAACGTCTCATCGGTGGGCGGCGTCCTGTCCATGCCCGGCCGCTCCCTCTACGGGGCCACCAAGGCCGCCCTCAACAGTCTGACCCGCTCACTCGCTCGTGAACTCGCGCCAACCGTCAGGGTGAACGCCCTGCTCCCCGGCCCGGTGGAGACCCCCATGTACGACGATCTCGGTCTCGGCCCCGAACGGACGGCACGCCTGCGCGAGGACCTCGTGGCGGCCACCCCGATGGGTCGTTTCGGCGGCCCCGACGAGGTCGCCCGGTGGGTGTGCCATCTGCTCGACGACGCCTCCGGCTGGGTGACCGGGGCGCTGATCCCCATCGACGGAGGCCGTACCGCCTGATCGGGCGGCACGGTCGCGCGACCCGCCCCTCCCGGAGAGCGACCGTCTCCCGGGAACAAGGAAGAAGGAGACAAGGTGTCAGTCACCGAGGAAGGGACCGTCTACGGCCGTCCCGAGTTCCAGAACATCGATGTGAGCGCCCAGATGCGGGACGGGCACGTGGATGTGCGCGACGGGGACGATGTGATCGTCGGCCTGGTGGCCGCGCGCGCCGCGTCGCTCGGCCGGAACCTGGACATCATCGATGTCGGCACCGGCTCGGGATTCCTGTGCGATCTGCTCGCCGACCGGCTGCCGCACAGCAGGATCGTCGCCAATGAGATCGAACCCGTCATGGTGGAGCAGGCCCGAGGCCGGCTGAAGGACCGGCCCAACGTCGAGATATTCGATAAGCCGTTCAGCGAGTGGTCCGACGCGGTCGACGTGATCATCTCCTGGGGCACCCATCACCACATGCCGCACAGCTATCTGGAGCAGAGCGGCGCGCTGCTGCGCGAGGGCGGAGTGCTGATCCTGGGGGACGAGTTCGCACCGGAGTACTGCGACGAGCGGGACGCGGCACGCATCGCGGCGGCCCCGGTGGTCGAGTTGCGCGACGGCTATGTGCTGACCAGCGCCGAGGACATCGCCGCCCATGAGCGGTCGGGCGCCCTTCCCGAGTGGTCCCTCGCACTGGAGGACCGGCGCCGCCGGGCCCTGTGGCACTGGTACAAGTTCGTCATCGACTGCGCGATCAAGGGCAGCTACTGGACCATCGCCCTCGCGGAGATGCAGATCGCCATGGACGACATCACCACCTCCTTCGAGGAGGAGCACAAGATCTCGCCGCTCATCGTGGAGCGGGAGTTGCAGCTCAACGGGTTCACCACCCTGTCCAAGAACGTCGTCGGACAGCGGGACGCCTCGCTGCAGAGCTTCTTCGTCTACGAGTTCGCTCCCGCCGCCCGGCAGTCCTGATGGGGAGGGCGAAGCACATGACCAGTGACAGCGGACCCGGCGCCGGGGACCGGCTGCGGCCTCTCGCCATCCCGGAATCCTGTCTCCACGGGGTCTTCCGGGCCGCCGAGGAACGCGAGCGGACGACGGGCCGGAAGACGATCCGACTGCATGTCGGCGAACCGGATTTCGCGCCGCCCGACACCGTGCGCGAGGCACTCGTCGCGGCCGTCAGGGACGGCCGCACGGCCTACACATCGGCGGAGGGGCTGCTGGAGCTGCGCGAGGCGCTGACCGCCAAGCTCCGGGAGGAGAACGGCCTGCGCACCTCGCCGGACCGCGTCTTCCTCACCCCCGGCTCCTGCCAGGGGCTGTCGGCGGTCTTCCAGACCCTGGCGGCTCCGGGCGCCGAGATCCTCCTGCCGGAACTGCACTGGCCGATCCATCTCCAGCAGATCATGCTCGCCGGCTTCCGGCCGGTGTTCTATCCGCTGCGCCACGACTTCACGCCCGACGTGGACGCCCTCGCCGCCCTCACCGGCCCGCGGACCCGCGCCGTCCTGGTGAACTCGCCCGCCAATCCGACCGGCGCGGTGATGGACGAGGCGGCCGTGCGGCAGCTGGTGGAACTCGCCCACCGGTCGGGCTGGTTCCTCATCAGCGACGAGGCGTACGAGCACTTCGTCTACCGCGGCCGCCATCTCTCCCCGGCGTCACTGGAAGCCGGTCTCGCGGAGCCCGAGCGGCGGGTCTTCTCGACCTTCAGCTTCTCCAAGAGCTATGCGATGACCGGCTACCGGCTGGGCTACGTGGTCACACCGAACGCCACGACGGCGCGTGCCCTGCGCACCACCCAGGAGGCGAACATCGTCTCGCCCGCGACACCGGTGCAGTACGCGGGGCTGGCCGCGCTGGCGGCGAGGACCGCGACGGAGGAGAACCGGCGGGCGGTCGCGCACGCCGTCGACACGGCGCTGCCGCCGTTGATCGAGGCCGGACTGCTGACCCGTCCACCGGCCGGGGGCTGGTACGCGGTGCTCGATGTCGAACGGACGGGGCTGGAGGCGGAGGTCCTCGCCGCCAAGCTGCTCCACGAGTGCGATGTCGCGGTCGCCCCCGCCCGGGGATTCGCGTTGCGCCCGGTCATGGCGCGGGACTCCACCGTGACCGGCGTGGACGAGCTGCCGAGCGCCCGCCATCTGCTGAGGCTCGCGCTGTGCGGTCCCCCGGAGGAGCTCGTGAGCGGTGTCCGGTCACTGCTGGACCTCGTAGCCGGCCAGAGATGAGGAGTACCGATGCCTGCTGGGACCTACCACGGCTACCTGGGGCTGACACAGCTGCTGGAAGCTCGGCGTCCGGTGCTGCCGGACGAGGCGTCACCGAGGGACCGGGCCGCGGAGGCGTTCTTCATCGTGGTGCACCAGTCCTCGGAGCTGTGGCTGCGCCAGATCCTCACCGACCTGGAGGGCGCCAGGGAGTCGATGGCACCACCGCGCATGGAGACCGAGCTGGCCCTGGAGTTCCTGGAGCGCGTGGTCTCGGTCCACCGTCTCCTCAACGAGCACCTCACCGTGCTCGGTCTGCTCCCGGGCGCGAGCTTCGCCGAGCTGCGGCCCCGCCTGGGCTGCGCGAGCGGCGCCGAGTCCCGTCAGTTCCGCGATCTGGACCGCGTCGTCGGGCTCGACGGCGGGACCGGTCCCCTCTACGACAGCTTCGTCGCGGCGGTGCTGGGACACGGGATGACGGTGGAGGAGGTCTACCGCCAGGGGCACACGGCGGGTCCGCTGTACCGCATCGCCGAGACGCTGCTCGAAGTGGGACATCTGATCTGGCAGTGGAAGGTCCGCCACCTCGATGTCGTCGCCCGGACGCTCGGCGACCTCCCGGGCACGGGGGGCAGTGCCGGCACCCGGTATCTGAGGGAACGGGTGGGAAGCGTCTTCCCGGAGCTGACCCGGGCGCGCGCCCTCGCCCTCACCGGCCGGGAGAGCGGCCCCGGCGCGCGGCTGGACCGGCAGCGGGCCGTCCCCGCGGAACCGAGGTGAGCCGCCGATGACCTCCACGGACCGCACCGACCCGGCGGGAACGCCCATGGACCTGTTCCGGATGATCACCGGACACTATGTCTCGGGCGCGCTCCACGTCGCCGCGGGCATCGAACTCGCCGACCGGATGGCGCCGGGCGCGCACGACTACCGCGCGTTGGCCCGCGCCACCGGGACGCACCCGCCCGCCCTCCGCCGCCTGCTGCGCTTCCTCGCCTCCGTGGGCGTGGTCCACGACGAGGGGGACGACCACTTCTCCCTCACCGGCCTCGGCGGCCACCTCCGCGCGAACGCCGCCGGTTCCCTGCGGGCCGTCGCGCTGCACCACGGAGGGCCGACGGAACGCGCCTCCTGGGGGGAGCTGCTGCACAGCGTGCGGAGCGGGGGGACCGCCTTCGAGTACGCGTACGGCGAGAGCGTGTACGCGTATCTCGCCGGCCGCCCGGCCGCCGCCGAGGTGTTCGACCGGGCGATGGACGCACTGGCCGGTCCGGTCGCCGCCGATGTCGTGGAGGCGTACGACTTCACCGGACGGGAGCTGATCGTCGACGTCGGCGGCGGGAAGGGAGGTCTGCTGACCGCGATTCTGCGGGCGAACCCGGCCGCGCGGGGCATCGTCTTCGACGCGCCGCAGGTCATCGACGGGACCCGGGGCGCGGTGAACGGCGCCGGTCTGGCCGGCCGCTGCCGCTGCGCCGGCGGGGACTTCTTCGACGAGGTCCCGGCGGGTGGCGATGTCTACCTGCTGAAGAGCGTGATCCACAACTGGGACGACGACCGGGCCGGTCGCATCCTGCGGAACTGCCGCCGCGCCATGGCGCCGGACGCCGTCCTCCTGCTCGTCGAGATCGTTCTGCCGGGCCGGGTGCGACCGGGGCTCGCGAGCCGGACGGCCACGGGCTGCGACCTCAACATGCTGGTCCACACCGGGGGCCGGGAGCGCACCGGGGACGAGTACCGCGCGTTGCTGGACTCCGCGGGCCTGTCCCTGCGCCGGATCGTCCCCGCCCAATCGGGAGAGTCCGCCGTCAAGGGAATGATGAGCATCGTCGAGGGAGTGCCGCAATGACGTTCGTGGACGGGCTGCGAGAGCGATTCCGGCTGTACGAGACATCCACCCCCACATCGGTGAACCACATCGCGGTGGCCCTGCGGCTGCCGGAGACCGCCGACGCGGCGGCGCTGCACCGGGCGCTGGCGGCGCTGGCGGTCCGCCACCCCCATCTCACGGGAAGCGCCCGGGAGACGGACGAGGGCCGGCTCGTCCTGACCCCCGGCGGCCCACCCCGCGTGGAAACGGCGAGCGCCGCCTCCCGCACCGCCGCCGAAGCGCTCGTGGGCGAGCGGGCGCGGCACCCCCTGGACACGGCGTCCGGGCCGCTGCTGCGCGCCCTTGTCGTCCGGACCCCCGAGGGCCCGGTGCTCGGTCTCACCGGTCACCGGCTGGTCCTGGACCACGCCGCGATCCCCGCCCTGCTGGCCGAGGTGGCCGAGTCCCTGCGGACCGGGGCCGCCGGACCGGCCGGTCCCGCGCGCCCGGAAGCGGTCGCGCCGGACCCACCGCCGGTGCCCGTCGACGAGGTCCACGCACGGATCGCGCGCGAACTGGCCGACTGCCCCCCGGTCGTCGATCTGCCGACCCGGATTCCGCGGCGCGGGGCCGCCGTCGGGGCGGTGTCCCACCACGACGTCCCCATCCCCACCGCACTGGCCGCGCGGGTGGAGAGCCTCGCCCGGAGCCTCGGCACGCCCGTGGAGACCGTGCTGCTGGCCGCTCTCCACGCCCTCCTGCACCGTTACGGCGGGCAGGAGCGGCTGATGGTGGGCGTCGCGCTCGACCGCCGCCGCCACGGCCCGGTGGTGGGGTCCCACACCGATCTGGTCCCGGTGGCGACACGGCTCACCCGCGCCACCACCTTCGGCGGCCTGGTCACCGAGACGGCCCGGCAGCGCGCGGACGCGGCCCGGGGGCCCGCCGTCCCGGTGGGTGTCCTCGCGGGGCTGTTCCGCCGGTCCGATGACGAGTCGCCGCTGCCGAATGTCGCCTTCGCCGTCCGCCCCGCGCCGCGCCTGCCCGAGGGCTGGACGGGAGGGTTCCTCGACCCCGCCGAGAGCGAGTTCGACCTGGAACTCACGGTGGAGACGGCACCGCTGCCGCGGACCGCCCGGTTCAGCTACCGCACCGCGCTCCACGACCCCGGGCCGATGGCCGCGCTCGCGCGTCACTATCTGACCCTGCTGGACGCGGCGGTGACCCGCCCGGACGTGCCCGTGCGCACCCTGGACATGCTGTCCGACGACGATCTCGCCGCCTTCCGCGGCGACCCCCGGAAGGCGGCGGAGGTACGGGAGCGCGCCCGGCCCGTCCACCGCTGGGTCGAGGAGCACGCCGCGGCGCGCCCCGGCGCGCTCGCCATCGGCAGGGGCGCCGACCGGATGACGTACGGGGAACTCAACCGGACGGCGAACCGCCTGGCCCGCGAGCTGCGGGTGCGGGGAGTCGGCCGTGAGGACGTCGTCGGCATCTGTCTGGAGAGCTCGCCCGGATGGCTGGTCGGTGTTCTCGCCGCGTTCAAGCTCGGGGCGCTCCCCGTGCCCCTGGACACCAACGCGCCCCCCGCCCGTCTGGAGCTCGCCGTGGCGGCCAGCCCGCCCGTGGTGATCATCGGACGGTCGGGGACGGTGCGCGGCCTGCCGGAGAGCGGGGCGGCCCTGCTGCTGCTCGACCGCGACGGGCCGGCGATCGACCGGCACGCCGACGCGGACCTCGACGAGCCCATCGGCATCGACGACCTCGGCTACATCATCCAGACCTCGGGTTCGACCGGCCGCCCCAAGGCGATCCTCTCCCCGCACCGGGTGCTCTCCCTGTCCTGCGCCCACCTGCTGGAGGTGAACCGCACGACCGCGGCGGACCGGGGCACCTGGCTGGCGCCACCGGGATCGGGGATCTCCTTCTACGAGGTCGGCACGCTGCTCGCCGCCGGGGGGAGCCTGCACATACCGGAGCGCGACACGGTGGCCTCCCCGCCGCTGCTGCGGGACTGGATGGTCGAGCACCGCATCACCCAGTCGTTCATGGTCGCCCCCATCGCCGACGCGATCCAGAGCCTGCGCTGGCCCGCCGGCGCCGCGCTGCGGACGGTGGTGGTCGGCGGCGACAAACTGCACCGGTGGGCACCGCCCGATGTGCCCTTCTCGATCTCCCCGCCGTTCGGTTCCAGTGAGGCGATGCAGATCACCAGCCCCACCCACCCGTGGACCGGAGGCCCGACCCCCGCCACCGCGACCGCGGCGGACCGGGCGTGGCCGCCGCCGGTGGGAAGCCCGGCGCCGATGGCGCGCGTCTACGTCCTCGACGACGACCAGCGCCCCGTGCCACCCGGTGCGGTCGGCGAGTTGTGGGTGGGCGGAGACGGCGTCGTCCTGGGGTACCTCGGCGACCCGGAGGGAACCGCCGCGACATTCCGGCCCGACCCCTTCGGCCCGCCCGGATCGCGGATGTACCGCACGGGAGACCTCGGCCGGTACCGCCCCGACGGCCTCCTCGACCACCGCGGCCGGGCGGGGTCCATGCTCAAGATCAAGGGCTACCGCGTGGAGACCGGGGACGTGGAGGCCGCCCTGCTCACCCATCCGGGGATCAGCCTGGCCGCGGTGATCCCCGTGACGGGCCCGGGCAGCCGGCCCCAGCTCGTCGCCTGTGTCACCTCCCGGGAGCCGGTGACACCGCTGGAGCTGCGCGAGTACGTGGCCGAACGGCTCCCCGAGTACATGGTCCCGGTCGCCTATGTCGTCCTCGACACCATGCCGTCCAACGCCAGCAACAAGATCGACCGCTCCAGGCTGCCGCCCCCCGGCTGGGAGGACTGGCGTCCCAGCCGTCCCTACCGGCAGCCGGCCGACACCGTGGAGCGGGCCCTGGCCGGACTCTGGGCGGAGGTCCTCGGTGTGGAGCGGGTGGGTGTGGACGACAGCTTCTTCGAACTCGGCGGCAGCTCGCTCCAGGCGAGCACCCTGATCACGATGGTCCAGGACCGGATGCCGGTGCGGCTGTCGCTGCGCCAGCTCTTCCTGCTGCCGACCCCGGCCGGACTGGCGGGGCTGATCAAGAGCGACGGAGCGCGGGGGACCGCCCCCGCGCTGCCGGCCGTCACTCCGCTGCGGGGGACCTAGGGAGTTTCTTTCGGACCGGGCCGGATCGGTGAGCGGGGTCCGCCGCGGAGCCGTTCCCCTCCCCGCGGCACCCGGACGGACACCGCTCACACACGCAGGACAAGGGGTAGAGGAGGACAGGCAGTGAACGCCGACACCACCGCGCCGATGTCGTTCCGGCAGGAGCAGTTCTGGGTCGCCGAGCAGCTCAACCCGGACCACGCGCTGTACACCGAGTCGATCGCGGTCAGGCTGTACGGGCCGCTGAACCCGGCTGCCCTGGAGCGCGCCCTGAGCGAGCTGGTCCACCGCCACGAGGCGCTCCGCACCGTCTTCCCCTTCGTCGACGGGGCACCGGTGCAGCGCGTGCTCCCCACCGTGGCGGACGTCCTGACGCTCGGTCCGGACCCGGCGGACCCCGGTGCGGAGGGCACCGAAGTCGCCGAGGGCACCGAGGGCGCGGAACAGCGGGTCCTCGCCCTCGCCCGCGACTTCGTCGAGCGGCCCCAGGACCTGTCCGCGGGCCCCCTGTTCCGGGCGCTGCTGCTGCGGGTCGCCGACGAGGACCACGCGCTGGTGCTCGCCCTCCACCATCTGACCGGAGACGTCGAGTCCGGCCGCATCCTCATGGCCGAACTGGAGCAGCTGTACACCGCCTTCGACGCCGGCGACCCCTCGCCGCTCGTCCCCCTGGAGCTGCGGTACGCCGACTACACCCGGTGGGAACGCTCGCTGCTGGGCTCCGGCCACCTCGACGACGACATCGCCTACTGGCGGCACACCCTGACGGGCGCCAGGACCGTGCTGGAGCTGCCGTCCGCGCTGGCCCGTCCGCCGGTGAAGGGGGTGCGCGGACGCAGGGAGAAGTTCGTCCTCGGCGACCGGCTCGGCGACCGGCTGCGGGAGACGGCCCGCCGCCTCGGTGCCACGCCCTACATGACCTCCCTGGCGGCCTACGCCGCGGTCATGTCGCGGGCCACCGGGGAGCGGGACCTCAGCCTGGGCATGCTCGTGGCGAACCGTCGCCCCGAGCTGGCCGGGGTCGTCGGCCTGATCTCCAACACGGTGCCCGTCCGGCTGGACCTCTCCGGCGACCCCGACCTCGGCGAGCTGCTGCGGCGGTGCGGCATGCGCTGTCTGGAAGCCGTGGACCACGGGCAGATCGCGCTGGAGAAGGTGATCGAGTCCGTCCGTCCGCCGCGCGACCCGAGCCGCAACGCCCTGATCCAGCACCTCTTCCTGCCCAAGGAGCGGGCGGCCGCGACCAGCGTCTGGGGCGCGCTGCGGGTCGTCCCGTTCGAGGTGCCGCGCGGGCGGGGCCGCCTCGACACCATCGTGGAGTCCGAGACGGATCGCGAGGAGGTGAGCGTCTGGGTGGAGTACGACACCGGCATCCTCGACGACGGGAGCGTCGCCTCGGTGATGAGCGACTACGGGCGGGTGCTCGGCGAGTGGACCCGCGACCCCGCGCTCCGGCTGAGCGAACTCGCGCCGCCGCCCGGGGCCACCCCCGGCCGGTCCGGGACTCCGGTCGCCGCTCCCCTCCGCACCACCGGCGCCGGCGAACCGGTGGAGCCGGTGGAGCCGGTGGAGCCGGTGGACGAGATCCTCCTCGCCGCCATCGCCCACCTGTGGGAAGCGGTGCTCGAAGTCCCGCGCGCCGAACCCGGGGACGACTTCTTCCGGAGCGGCGGCCACTCGATGCTCAGCGCCTGGTTCACGGAGCGCATCCACACGACGCTCGGGGTGAGGGTGCCGATCCGGACGGTCTTCGAGCACTCCACGCTCGCGGAGTTCACGGCCGAGGTGAGCCGGCTGCACCCCGGTCTGTCCCGGCGGCTGAGGGAACTCGGCGCGCTCTCGGACGAGGAGTTCACCGGACTGGTGGACGAGGAGGATCTGGCGGCCGCGTCCTCCCCCGGGTTGGCCGCGGCGCCCGGCCCCGCCCCCTCCGAAGCGTCCTTCCTGGCCCCGCTCTCCCACTCCCAGCTCCAGCTCTGGCTGATGGAGCAGCTCCGGCCCGGCCGGCTCACCCACACGGTGCCGCTGGTGGTCTCCGTGCACGGCCCGCTGGATGTCGCGGCGCTGCGGGACGCGGTCAACGAGGTCGTCGCCCGCCACGAGACGCTGCGCACCACCTTCGTGGAGGTCGGCGGCGAGCCCATGCAGCGCGTCGCGGGGGAGCTGACGCTGCCCGTGCCGCTCACCGACCTCTCCGCGCTCCCCGGGCCCGAGCGGGACACCGCCGTCGAACAGTTCCGCCGGGATGCCGGTTACCACGTCTTCGACCTCACTGAGGGCCCCCTCCTCCTCGCCCGGGTCGCCCGGATCACCGCGACCGAACACCTGGTGGCCCTGGTCTTCCACCACCTCCTCACCGACGAGGTGTCGATGACCGTGTTCATGCGGGAGCTGAGCGAGGTGTACGGGGCCCGTCTGGAGGGCCGTCCGCACCGGCTCCCCGCGCTCCCGTTCCCCTTCTCCCGCTATGTGGCCTGGGAGCGGGAGCATCTGTCGGGCCCCGAGGGCGACCGGCTGACAGGGTTCTGGCGGCGGACCCTGAGCGGCGCCGCCGAACTGGAGCTGCCCGTCGACCACCCGCGTCCGGACACCCTCACCTTCGAGGGCGACTACCTCTACGAGCCGGCGTCGGCGCGGACACTGACGGAGCTGACAGCCGTGGCCCGCGAGGAGCGGGCGACCGCGTTCATGGCCTATGTCGCGGCGGTGGTGGCGCTGCTGCACCGGCTCAGCGGCCAGGACGACATCGTCATCGGCGTCCCCTGCGAGAACCGCGGCATGCCCCGGTCGGAGCAGCTCATCGGCTGTTTCCTGAACGCGGTCCCGCTGCGCGTCGACTGCTCGGGAGACCCGACGTTCCGCCGGCTCGTCCGCCGGGTCAGGGACGCGCTGCTGGAGGCGTACGAGCACCAGACGCTTCCCATGTCCAAGATCGTCGAAGCGGTCCGTCCGGCCCGGCGCCCGAACCGCCTGCCGCTGTTCACCATCGCCTGCGAGCTCCAGTTGTCCGGGTGGTTCCCCCTGGACCTCCCCGGCTGCCGGATCGGCTACGACTTCGTCAGCCATGAGACATCCCGTTACGAGATGTCGTTCCACGCGCTCTCCCAGGAGGACCGGATGCAATTGGGGCTGGAAATGAACACGGCACTCTGGCGGAGGGAGACCGGAATGCGCCGGCTCGTCGAACTGCGGACCCTGCTGGAAGAGGTGACCGCTGACCCGGGACGGCGGATCTCCACCTGTTCGGGTGGACTCGACATGTCCGTGTGACTCCCGGAAGCGATCCGGCGCACCACCGCTGCGGGAAGCTTCACGAGGCAATTACTGATGATTCCGGCCGGGCACGGGAACGATTCCCGTAAAGAAGCACCGGACAAGAGAGAGGAATGGCCCAGCATGGTGGGTGATCAGGATGACCGGACCTATCACGTCGTGATGAACCACGAGGAGCAGTATTCGATCTGGCTCAGCGACCGCGACATTCCCGATGGATGGCGGAGCCAGGGCGTGACGGGGTCGAAGGAGCACTGCCTCGCGCACATAGCGGAGGTCTGGGTCGATCTCCGCCCGCTCAGTCTGCGCCGTCGCCAGGGGTGACGGCCGCCGGCCGGCCGGGTACGTCCACACGACCCCCTCGGGGCGTGTGGACGTACCCGTACCCGTGGGACCCCCGTCCCGCCGGGGCCGGCGCGTCACGGTGAGGGCGGCTCCAGCGGAACGGGAGCCGCCCTCCCCGGGGTTTCCCCCGGGGAGCTGTCCAGCAGCCGCGCGGCCACGATGGTCTCCAGCAGCACCTCGGAGGCACCGCCCGAGATGGTCATGCCGGCCGCCTCGCGGCTGGCCGGGGCCAGCAGCGGATCGTCCCCCGCCCCGGCGAGCGTCTCCGCCGCCCACCACGCGGTGCTCTGGGCGGTCTGACTGCAGTACCACTTGGCGAGGGACGCCTCGGTGGTGTCGGGCTCCCCCTCGTGCAGCCGCTGGAGCACCCGCAGGGCCAGCAGCCGTCCCGCGTCCAGCCGGGCCCAGTGGCGGGCCAGCCCCACACGGGCGTGGTCGTCAGCGGGGCCGGAGCGCAGGATCTCCGCCGCCCTCTCGATCCACCCCAGGCCGCGGGCGTAGTAGTCGAAGCCGCTGCGCTCGCCGGCGAACATGGCGCTGATCAGGGACCAGGCCGCGTTGGGGGCGCCCACGACGGCCTCGGGGCCGACCCGGACACCGGTGAGGAGCACATCGTGGAAGTGCTCGTCGGCCAGGCTCCGCAGAGGCCGCACCCGCACCCCGGGGTGGTCCAGGGGGACGAGGAAGAGGGTCAGCCCCTCGTACCGGTTGGTGTTCTGCTCCGTGCGGGCCACACACAGCGCGACATCGGCGTAGGACGTCTTGAGGTTGAACCGCTTGTGCCCGCTGAGGGTCCAGCCGTCCCCGTCGCGCACCGCGCGCGTGGTGACCGCGGCCAGGTCGGAGCCGACGCCGGGCTCGGTGAAGAGGATGCAGGCGAACAGCTCGCCGCGCGCGATCGCGGGCAGCAGGCGTTCCCTCTGCTCGGCGGTGCCCCGGCTCAGCAGCAGTCTCCCGACGATCTGGACCGTGATGAAGTAGAGGCTGAGCGGAATGCCCTTTCGGGCCATCTCCTCGACGACGGCGGCGGATTCGGTGAATCCCAGACCTTGTCCGCCGTACTCCGGCGGCCAGTCTGCGGCGAGGAGCCGGCGCTCGCCCATAAGGCGATACGATTCCCGGGCGTCGCCGTCGAGACCGTCCTCGCGATCGGCGATGGACCGAAGCTCGGATTGCAGGAGATCGCTTTCCAGCAGTTCCCGAACTTCGCTGCGGATGCGGTTGGTTGATTCCGGCACTGTGAAATCCATGCCTCTCCTTCTGTCTTGCGTCCGATGGAATCCCGGTGTGACGATCGAAGTTATGCATCGATGCCCGCCCCGTCTATACGTGGAGTGGTGAGATGGAGAAGAAGAACGAGATCATCGAACGGCTGAAGAGGGTTCCGGAGAGCAGGCGGGGAGGCTTCCTCAAACGCCTGAGCGAGACCGTGGCCGAACACTCCCCGGGTGACCTCCTCTCGTTCCGGCAGGAGCAGCTGTGCGTGCTCAACCGGATCGGCAGGAACGCGGGCTACGAGCTGGCCTTCCATCTCCACCTGACCGGCGAGCTGAACCACGGCGCGCTGCGCGGCGCGGTGGGCGACATCCTGGAGCAGCACCCGGTGCTGCGCTCGGTCTTCCCCGCCGGGGAGGTGCCCGACCGCCGCGTCCTGTCCCACCGCGCACCGGATCTCCGCCCGGAGGACATCAGCGACCTGGACGCCGGCCGGCGGCGGGAACACCTCGGTCAGGCGCTGGCCGATGAGCTGCGCTACGGGCTCGACTTCGAGACCGGGCCCCTGCTGAGGACCAGGCTGTTCACCCTCGCCCCCGACCGGCATCTGCTGATGGTGGTCACCCACTACCTCGTCGCCGACCCCGAGTCGCTGGGCATCCTGCGGGACCGGCTCGCCGACTGCTACGCCGCCCGGGCCCGGGGGAGCGCCCCGGCCCCCGCGGCGCCGGCCGGCGGCTTCAACGAGTTCGTCTCCTGGCAGCGGCGGTTCGTCGACGGGGCGGCGGGCGCCGCGTCGGCCGACTGGTGGCGCGACGGGCTCATCGGCTGGGAGCCGACCGAACTGCCCACCGGTCACACCAGGCCGGGCACGCTCGACCTCGCGTCGGACCAGGTCACCCGCGACCTCGACCCCGCACTCCTCGCCGCCGTGGAGACCTTCGCCGCCGGCCTCGCGGTCTCCCCGGAGGCCGTGCTCCTCGCCGCCTACGGCATCCTGCTGGCGCGGTACACCCGGCAGGACGACCTCGTCATCGGCACACCGGTGCGCGTCGGACCCGGCGGCGCGGACACCGTGGTGGGGGACTGCGGCAATCTGCTCCCCCTGCGCCTGGACTGCGCCGGATCGCACGGCCTCGCCGAGCTGGCGGCCCGGTGCCACACGGCGCTCGACGAGGCGAGGAAGCACGCGGCGGTGCCCTTCAAGCGGATACTCGACGCGGCCGGCTTCGACCAGGACGCCTCCCGCCTCCCCCTGGTCCAGCTCGGTTTCGCCGTCGACCCCGCGCCGCGGCCCAGCCGCCGGGCCGCCGGGCTGGAGATCGGCCTGGAGCAGATCCCCACCGGGGGCGGCACCTTCGAGGCACTCCTGCGCGTACGGCTCGACCCCGCGGCGCCCGCGCTCACACTGGAGTACGCCACCTCGCTGTACCACGAGCGCGGATCGGCCCAGCTGCTCGACCACTACGAGCGCCTTCTGCGGGCCGGACTCGCCGCGCCCGGATCACGGCACACCGCACTGCCGATGACATCCCCCGCCGAGCGGAGGCAGGTCACCACCGCCTGGAACCCCCCGGGCACCCCGCGCGGCGAAGCCCTCCTGCACGAGACCTTCCTGGAGCGGGCCCGGCTCCGCCCGGACGCGCCGGCCCTGGTCTGGCGCACGGGAACCATGACGTACGGAGAGCTGGCCGAGCGGGTGGAGAGGCTCGCCGGACAGCTCCGCGGCGCCGGAGTCGGGCCCGAGCACCGCGTGGCGGTCCTGGTGGACCGGGGACCGTGGATGGTCGAGGCGCTGCTCGGTGTCCTCGCCGCCGGCGGAGCGTATGTGCCGCTCGATCCGGCGTACCCCGACGACCGGATCGGCATGGTCCTCGACGACTCGGCCGCGACCGCGGTGATCACCCGGAGCGCTCTGCGGGACCGGGTGCCACCGGGGCCCTGGCAGGTCGTCGACCTCGACGGGCCCGCGCGGCCGGCGGCCGGACCCACGCCCGGGGCCGTGCCGGTGACACCGGGGAACCTGGCCTATGTCATCTACACATCGGGCACCACGGCCCGGCCCAAGGGCGTGCTCATCGAACACCGCAACGCCACCAACTTCATCCGGACCGTCCAGGAGATGTTCGCCCTCGGCCCCGAGGACCGGGTGCTCCAGTTCGCCTCCCTCGGATTCGACGTCTCCGTCTTCGAGATCTTCGGCGCCCTCCTCAGCGGAGCCCGGCTCTACCTCGCCACCGAGGACGAGAAGCGCTCCACCGAGGCGCTCGACCGTGTCCTGATCGATCAGGAGATCACCGTCATCGACCTGCCGCCCGCGGTCATGGGCCTGCTCCAGCCCGAGCGGTACCGCGCGCTCAGGGTCGCGTTCGTGGGCGGCGAGGCGTTCAGCGGCGAGCTCACCACCGCCTGGGCGGCCGGCGGACGTGCCTTCCACAACGGCTACGGCCCCACCGAGTGCACCGTCACCGTGGTGGCCAAGCACTGCACCGGGGTCTGGGACACCTCACCGCCGATCGGCCGGGCGATGGCCAACCACCGCGCCTACGTCCTCGACGGCGAGTCCGCCGCGCTGCCCGTGGGGGTGCCCGGAGAGCTGGCCATCGCGGGTGACGGACTGGCCCGCGGCTATCTGGGCCGCGCGGACCTCACCGCCGAGCGCTTCCGCCCCGACCCGTACGGCCCTCCCGGCTCGCGGATGTATCTCAGCGGCGATCTGGCGGACTGGACACCCGACGGTGACCTGGTCTTCCGCGGGCGCGTCGACCGGCAGGTCAAGGTGCGGGGCATCCGCATCGAGCTGCGGGCCGTCGAATCCGTCCTCGACGCGCACCCGCAGGTGAGCCGGGCCGTCGTGGTGACCGCGCACACCCCCGCCGGCGAGACAGTGCTCGTCGCCCACGTGGCGCCCCTGCCGGGTGCCACCGTCGACTCCGAAGGCCTGCGCGAGTGGGTGGCCGGGAAGCTGCCCCGGCCGATGGTGCCGTCCCTGGTGAGCCTCGTCGACGCCATACCGCTCACCCCGAGCGGCAAACTCGACGTCAGAAACCTGCCACCGGTCGCCTTCCAGGCCACCGAGGACGAGGTCGACCAGCGGGACTGGACTCCCACCCAGCGCCGGGTGGCGGGCGAGGTCTTCGTCCCGCTGCTGGCGGCGGCGCGTGTCGGTCTGCGGGACAGCTTCTTCTCCATCGGCGGTACGAGTCTTGAGGCGCTCCGGGTCATTCCCCGGCTCCGGGCCGCGTTCGGCGTCGAGGTGCCCGTGGCCGACTTCTTCCAGGACCCGACTGTCGCCGGGGTCGCCGCCACGGTCGACCGGGCGGTGGTCGCCCAGCGGTCGCGGCAGGAGGGGCTGCTGAGGGCGCTCGCCGAGGTCGAAGGGCGGTCCGAGGAGGAGATCGCGGAGATGACGCGCGAACGGTTCGGCGATGCTGAGCGTTGATTCCCCTCTGATCAGGCGGTTTCCCCGCACCCGTCCGTCCTGGCGTCTCGTCTGTCTGCCGTACGCCGGCGCGGGCGCCTCCGTCTTCACCGCATGGCCCGCGCTCCTTCCCGACACGGTCGAAGTGGTGGCGGTTCAACTGCCCGGCCGGGAGGACCGGGTCTTCGACCCGCCGCTGACCCGGCTGGATCTGCTGGTCCGCACCCTGGCGATCGCCCTGAAGCCGTATCTCACCACCCCGGTGGCGCTCTACGGCCACTGCGCGGGCGCGCTGCTGGCCTTCGAAGTCGCGGGGGAGCTGCGGACCCGTCACGGCCTGCGGATCCCGCATCTGATCCTCGGCAGCCAGGCCGCTCCCCACCTGGCCGAGCGGCACGCGACCGCGCTGCACACCCTGCCCGACGCCGAGTTCCGCAGCAGGCTCGGCCCCCAGGGCGGTGTGGCACCGGACGTCCTGGCCGACGACCGCATGATGGAGCTGCTGCTGCCCGGCGTACGCGCCGATTTCCAGCTGTGGGAGCGGTACGCGTACCGTCCGCGACCGCCCCTGGACTGTGCCGTCACGGTGATCGGAGGAGACCGGGACGAGCAGCTCGGGACCGGGGATCTCACCGCCTGGGAGGACCACACGACCGGACCGTTCACCCACCACCCGATCAGCGGAGGGCACTTCTTCCTCGACGAGGCGCCGGCGGAGCTGTCCCGTCTGATCACCTCGGCGCTCGGCGTCCCCGAACTGGAGGTCTGATCCATGGCTCTCGTATCCGCCCCGACGGAACCGCCCGACCCGGAGCTGCTGGCCGAACTGACGGGCCGTGCGCGCCGGGTCCCCGGGGTGTCGGACGCCGAGGTGATCGTCCGGCTGCGCCGGCGCGGCGCGGTCGCCGGACCCGGCCCGGCGGCCCCCGTCCCCGAGGTGGGCCGCGACCCCCGCCCCGCTCTCGCCCACGGCACCGGCCCGGCACCCGCCGACGACTGGCCGGCGACACTGCCCCAGGCCCTGGTGCGCGCGGCCCGGGACCACGGGGAGCGCGGCACGACCTATGTCCGCTCCGACGGAACCGAGCACCACCAGTCCTACGCCCGGCTGCTCACCGAGGCCACCCGGGTGCTCGGCGGGCTGCGCGCCGAGGGGCTGACTCCCGGCCAGTCGGTGCTGCTGCAGTTCCAGGACAACCGGAACTTCGTGACCGCCTTCTGGGCCTGTGTGCTCGGCGGCTTTCTGCCCACCCCGGTCGGGGCGGCCCCCACCTACCGCGAGCACAACGCGACCACCCGCCGGCTGCACGGCGCCTGGCAGCTCCTGGACCATCCGCTCATCGTCACCGATGAGGCGCTGCTGCCCGGTGTGGCCGGGCTCGCCGGCCTCTGGGGCGAGGCCGGGGTGCGGACCGCGGCACTGGAGCGGCTCGAACAGTCCCCGCCGGCCGCGGAGATCCATCCGGCCGAACCCGGCGACATCGCCCTCAACCTGCTGACCTCGGGCAGCACGGGGGTGCCCAAATGCGTCCAGCACCCCCATCGCACCATCGCGGCGCGCACCTGGGCGACGGCCGTCGCGAACGGTTTCGGACCCGATGAGGTGTCCCTGAACTGGATGCCGCTGGACCACGTCGGCGGCATCGTCATGTACAACGTGCGGGATGTCTTCCTGGGATGCGCCCATGTCAACGCGCTGACATCGGCGTTCGTCGGCCGTCCCACCCGGTGGCTCGACTGGATCGAACGGTACGGTGCCACCAACACCTGGGCCCCCAACTTCGCCTTCGCCCTCGTCAACGACTGCGCGGACGCCATCGCCGAGGGCGGCTGGGACCTCTCGTCGATGCGCAACATCTGCAACGCGGGCGAGGCGGTGGTCGCGCGGACCGCCCGGAGCTTCCTGCGGCTGCTGGCCCCCCACGGGCTGTCCGGCGGTTCCATGGTCCCCTGCTGGGGCATGTCCGAGACCTCCTCCGGTGTCACCTACGCGCGCATGGACCGCGACGACGACACCACCGGGGTGGTCAGCATCGATCAGCGGACCCTCGACGGAGACCTCGCGTTCGTGACGGCGGACGCCCCGCACGCCGTCAGCTTCACGGAGGTGGGGCCGCCCATCGCCGGGGTGTCGCTGCGGATCGTCGACCACGGCGACCGGGTCCTGCCCGAGTCCCGGGTCGGGAGGTTGCAGGTCAGTGGCACCACGGTGCTGAACGGCTACTACGGCAACCCGGAGGCCAACCGTGAGTCCTTCACCGAGGACGGCTGGTTCGACACCGGGGACCTGGCCTTCCTGAAGGACGGCCGGCTCACGCTCACCGGCCGCGCGAAGGACCTGATCATCGTCAACGGGGGCAACTATCCGAGCCACGACATCGAGTCGGTCGCCGGCCGGGTCCCCGGAGTGAAGGTCTCCAGTGTGGCCGCCTGCGGCATCTCCGATCCGTACCACGGCACCGACCGGGTCGCCGTGTTCTACGTCCCGCTCTCCTCCGAACCGGCCGAGCACACCCGCGTCGCGCGGGAGGTCGGCGTCGCCCTGGCCCGTGAGATGGGTCTCCGGCCCGACCTGGTCGTGCCGGTTCCCGAGGAGGAGTTCCCCAAGACCGAGAGCGGCAAGATTCAGCGCGGGGCGCTCAGGGACGCGCTGCTCGCCGGCCGCTTCGACGACCGCCTGGGGTCCGTCGCGGCCACCGGCGCCGCCGCCCCGGACGACCCCGGCCCGTGGACGTACACCAAGGTCTGGCAGCCGGTGCCGGCGCCCGTGTCCGCGAGCACCGGGGGCGGCGGACCTCTGCTGCTGTTCGAGGACAGCGGGGGAGAGCTGGCGGCGGCGCTCGGAGACCGCTTCCCCCGCACCCGCGTCGTCACCGTCCGGCGGGGGAACGCCTTCGCCCGCACCGGCGCCGACACCTTCACCCTCCGGCCCTCCGCACGCGAGGACTGCGTCCGTCTGATCGAGACGCTGGCCGGGGAAGGCGCCGCACCGGAGGCCGTGGTGCACGCCTGGGCGCTGCCGCGCTGGCCCGAGCCTCCGGACGCCGACGACTCCCGTGACGACCTCTACCGCGGCGCGATCAGTGTGCTGTGGTGCCTCCAGTCGCTCGTCGCGGCCGGCGCGGCCGGTACCCGGCTCCTCGTCGTCACCTCGGGAGCGCACCGGGTGCGGGAGGACGACCGGGTCGACTGGTGCAAGGGCGCCATCGCGGGAGTCGTGCGCACCGCGGCCGAGGAGGAGTGTCTGCGCGCGGTCGGCCAACTGGACCTGAGCGGTGACTCGGTGAGCGACGCGGCGGCGGCCGTCGCCCGTGAACTGGGCCTCCCCGCGACGGAGACCATCGTGGCCGAACGGGACGGCGCCCGCGTGGCACCCCGCCTCCGGGAGGTCCCCGAGCCCGATGGGCTCGCCGCGACCGGAACCATCAGGTCCCGGGGCGTCTACCTTCTCGTCGGCGGACTCGGCGGCATCGGTTTCGAGGTCGCGCGGTATCTGCTCTCCGCCCATCAGGCCCGGCTCCTCGTCGTCGGCCGCCGAACCCTCGGCGGCGACGACGAGGCGACCCGCCGGTACACGGAACTCGGCGAACTCGGCGATGTCCGTTACGCGGTCACGGACACCATCGACGCCGAGGGGCTCAGCGCCGCCGTCGCCGCGGCCGAAGCGGCCTGGAGCCGCCCTCTCGATGGCGTCTTCCACCTCGCGGGCGAGCCGGTGGCCGCCCAGTGGGACCGGCTGGAGGAGCACACCGTGCCGCGCGAGTCGGTGGACCGGTTCCTCGACCAGGCCCACCCGAAGGTCGGCGGCGCCTGGGCCCTGCGACAATTGCTCCTCGACCGTCCCGGCGCGCTGCTCGTCCTGTTCTCCTCGGTCAACGGCTTCTTCGGCGGCAGCTCCTTCGTCGCGTACGCCTCCGCGAACAGCGCGCTCGACGCCTTCGGCGACAGCTGGGCGGCCCGGGGCCGGCCGGTGCGCTGCCTCGCGTGGAGCATGTGGGAGGGCACGGGGATGAACACGGGGGCGCCGACCGCGGCGGCGGCGCGGCGGCGCGGCTTTCTGACCATCGCTCCGGAGCGCGGCATCGCGTCGCTGCTCGCCGCGCTCGCCCAGGACCAGCCGTATGTGCTGATCGGAGGGGACGCGGGACAACCCCACTTCCAGCGCGCGCTGGAGCACTCACAGCTGGAGGCCGGCGAGATGGTCGTCGCCATCGCCCCGACCGACCCGGAGGCCGACCCGGACACGCTGGTGGAGGCGGTGCGCACGGCGCTCGGCCCGGTGGGCCCGTACCGCGTGGCTGTCATGGCCCGGCTCCCCAGGGACGCCCAGGGGCGGGTCGACGCGGGTCTGCTCCCGGCCGCCCGGCAGTCCTTCGCCCGGCGGCGGTTCTCCGCCCCCGAGGGTGAGCGGGAGCGCGGCGTCGCCGCCGCCTGGAGCCAGGTGCTGGCGGTGCCCCGGGTCGGGCGGGACGACGGCTTCTTCGAACTCGGGGGGAACTCCGTGCGCGCCCTTCAGATCATGACGCGGGTGAACGACCTCTTCGGCACCGACCACTCGGTCAGCCTGCTGTACGAGAACCCGACCGTCCGCGATCTGACGTCGGCCTTCGGGGAGAGGGCCCGGGGATGAACGACCGCACCCCGTCGAAGCCGCTCGACCTCATCGCCTCCGCGGACCTCGCCACCCCCATGGCCATCCGGGTCGCGGCGACGCTCCGGCTGGCGGACCTGATCTCCTCCGGCCGCACCCGGCTGGCCGAGCTGGCGACCGCGGCGGGCGCCGAACCGGACGCCCTCCGCAGACTGCTGCGCTTCCTGACCTGCCGGGGACTGTTCACCGAGCCGGAGCGTGATGTGTACGCGATGAACCCGCCCGCGTATCTGCTGCGCTCCAACGCGCCCATGGGGCTGCACCCCTGGCTCGACCTCCAGGGCATGGCGGGCCGGATGGAGCTCACCTTCACCGGTCTGCTGGACAGCGTCCGCACCGGGGCCCCCGTCTACGAGGGCCTGTACGGGCAGCCGTTCTGGGACGACATCGGGGCCGACCCGGACCGGGTCGCGTCCTTCGACGCGCTCATGGCGGCGAATGCCGAGTGGTTCGGGCCGGGGGTGGCCGACGGCTACGACTGGGCGTCGGTGCGGCACGTGGTGGACGTGGGCGGCGGCAGGGGCGAACTGCTGCGCAGGCTGCTGACGGCCCACCCGGGGCTGCGGGGCACACTCGTCGACCAGCCCGACACCGCCGCGAAGGCGCGGGAGCTGATCCGGGCGGCGGGGCTGGACGGCCGCTGCGATGTCGTCGAGGGCAGCTTCTTCGACCCGCTGCCGGACGGCGGCGACGTGTATGTGCTGGCGAACGTCCTGCACGACTGGAGCGACGCGCGGGCGCTGACGATCCTGCGGCGGTGTGCCCGGGCCGGCGGGGAGCGGGGCCGGGTCCTCCTGGTGGAGTGGATTCTGGGGGCGGGCCCCGCCGAGGAGCAGGCCACGCTGGTGGATCTGCGGATGCTGACCCTGATGGGAGGGCGGGAGCGGACACTCGACGAGGTGGGCGGACTGGCCGCCGCCGCGGGCCTGTCGGTGCGGTCGGCCACACCGACGGCCGCCGGGCTGGTCCTGGTCGAGTGTGTGTCATCGGACGCCGCCGAGCCCGTCCCGGACCGGTCCTTCCCGGCGGACCGGTCCGTCCCGGCGGCCGGGGCCGGTGATCCGCCCTGACCCTCCGCTCCCCGCGAGGGGGTGGCGCGGAGGCGGACCCGGCCCCGGCCGGCGGGTGCCGCCAGGTCGTCTCTTTCGGATCGTGCCGGGCTCGCGAGCCCTGGTGCCGCGCCTCGCCGCGCTGCCGTCGGTCGCCGGCGCTCCGCGTGGGCTCCCTCCTCCGCCTCGCGATCCACGGCACCGGACCCCGCTCACCGGTCCGGCCCGATCCGAAAGAGACTCCCTAGTTCTCCAGTACGGTCTGCGCGGCCCCGTCGAGCACGGCCGCGGCCCACTCGGTGAGATCGGTGTTCATCAGCTCAGCGGCACGGTGCCAGCGCTGGCGCTGGTCAGGTGTGGTGCGCAGAGCGACCACCCGTTCCGGCCGCTCCGGGTCGGCGGCGCTGCCCGGGGGGTGCTCGGCGCGGGCTGTGAGGGCGGGCGCCGTGGCGGGGGCGGGGAGCGGGGCCGGGTCCGCCCCCTTGGCCAGGCGCACCTGCTTGCGCAGGACATTCCGCGACCAGCCCTCCTGTTCCGCTCTGAGGAGCAGCAGATCCTGTTGCGCCGGGGTGAGCGCGGCGACCTCCATGTGGTGCCCCAGACTGAGCGCCGCCCGGCGGCGGGACTGGTCGAACCGCCGGGCGATCCAGGCGTAGTTGCGGAGCGTCTGATAGTCCAGGGCGGTGCGCTTGACGGCCTCCCTGTAGCGGTCCGGGTAGGAGTTCTCGCCGTAGACCAGCCAATCCCCCAGCCACCAGCCGGAGGACTCCGATATCCGTGTGAGCTGCCTGCCGATCCTTATCCAGCGCTGGAAGGGAATGTCTGATCTGAAGAGCATTCCGGTGCTCCGCGGGAGCGTTTCCCTTCCGATCTGGAAAATGGTTGGCTGATTCGCTCCCGCGGAGTTCACCGTGCTCGAACCGGGTTCGTTTCCTGTTGTCGGGGTTGGTGTTCGGAGGTCGGAGACCTGCATACCTTCACCCTCTCCATCATGAACAGTTGACGGGCAGGAGTACTGGAGTGAGCATGACACCCGTCCCTGACTTTCCCTTCGCATCTCGCTAGGAGAGCCTTCGGCGACCGGTCGCCGGGCCACTCCGGGCGTCATCGGTCGGGACCCCGTGAACGCGCCGGACGCGTCCACCGGGCCGGCGGCCACTCGGTGAACCGTCCGCGTGCCCGTCCGCGGCGGCGGGCCGTTCGCCGGGGAAGGAGCACGCACGCGGAAGGCGGCCCGCCGGCTGTTGTGCGCCGGGCCGGGAGCGAAGTCCATCCATGTTTCGGAGAGGGTTCACCATGGCTCAGGTCGAGAATCCGGGGAACGTCGAGGAGAACCCGCGGGAAGAGTTGCTCGCGGCGGCACGCGCATTGGCCCCCGCCGTCGCCAAGCGGGCCGGTCATGCGGAGGAACTGCGGGAATTGCCGGAGGAGACGGTCGCCGATCTCGTCGCGAGCGGTCTGCCCGAACTGCTGGTGCCCCGCAGGTTCGGCGGACGGGAACTCGACTTCGGCACACTGGTCGGCGCCACGACGGAGCTGGCGCGGGGCTGCGCCTCGACCTCATGGGTGATGTTCAACTACGCGCTGCACAACTGGATGGTCGCGATGTACCCGGAGGAGACCCAGCGGGAGGTCTTCGCGGAACGGCCCTACGGTCTGATACCCGCCACGATTCCCCCGCAGGGGAGGGCCCGGCCCGTTCCCGGCGGATACCGGCTGACCGGCCGGTGGTCGTGGGCGAGCGGGGTGATGCACGCCGACTGGGCGATGATGTGCGCCCTGGCCGAGACACGCGGCGGGCCCGAGGCCCGGGTCTTCCTCCTGCCGATGTCGGAGGTGGCCGTGCGCGATGTGTGGCACACCAGCGGGATGCGGGCGACCGGCAGCAACGACATGGAGGTCACCGACCGGTACGTGCCCGAACGGCGGTCGGTGCGCATGCTCGACATGGTGGAGGGCACGACCCCCGGCGCGGCCGTGCACGACAGCCCCCTCTACCGCTGTCCGCTCATCCCGACCTTCGTCCTCGCCGCCGCTGCCGTGTCCCTGGGGACCGCGCTCGCCCTGGCCGACGACCTCCGGGACCATCTGCGGGAGAGGATCGCCGCCCAGGGGAACGCCCGTCCCGAGGACACCCGGGGCGCGCAGTTGAGGATCGGACGGGCCGGTGCGGAACTCCGCGCGGCCCGGCTGCTGCTCGACGAGACGGTGACGCGTCTGACCCGGACCTACGGAGCGGGGGGCACCTACACCCCCGCCGAGCGGGCGTCCTGCCGCCGGACGGCCAGCTATGTGGTCGGGGCCGCCCGGTCCGCGGCGGACCGGCTGTGCGAGGCCCTCGGCGGACGCGGCCAGTTCCTGGACTCCCCGTTCCAGCGCGCCCAGCGCGATCTGAACACGCTGGCCACGCACAAGCTCCTGGAGCCCGACATGTCCTACACCCTCTGCGGACGGGTGGAGCTGGGCTTCGGTGTCGACCCCGCGACCTGGGTGTGAGGCCGCCGGTGCTCCCGTCCGTCCCTCCGGTCTCGCCGGCGAGACGCGGTGAACCGCCGGGGACGCTGAACGGCCGCATTCCCGTGTCCGCGTGAACGGCGGATTGTGCCGGTCGACCCGACAGAGGAAGGTGAGGCGCTGCACAGGGAAATTCCGGTGTGAGAGCATCCGGACCCGCTCGGCGCGCCATGCGATTCCGGGGGCGCGCTGAATCGGGCGGCTGCGAAAACGGGGGAACCCGGACGGCTTCGCTACACAGGGATGGAAATGGCTAAATTCTTCAAGGGACGCTTATGGCGTGACCGGAACTTCATGCTATTTTGGTCCGGGGAGAGTGTATCTCTCCTGGGCAGTGAAGTGACGGTCATTGTTCTGCCCTCGCTCGCCGTCTTTGTCTTCGGAGCCGGTGCGGCGACCGTCGGGGCCCTGATCTCATTGCAGTGGATACCTTACGTCGTGCTCGGGCCGATCGTCGGCGTCTGGGCCGACCGGGTCTCACGCCGCATGCTGATGATCGTCTCCAATATGGCCCGGGCCCTCATTCTCGGCTGGCTCCCCGTGGCGGCGGCCCTCGATGTCCTGACCATCGAGCAGATATATGTCGCCGCGGTGCTCAAGGGCTCCATGGATGTGGTCTTCCAGATCTCCTACCACGCCTATATCCCCTCGCTCATCGACCGCGAGGATCTGGTGGAGGGAAACACCAAGACCGAGTTCAGCAAATCCGCGGCCATTCTGTTCGGCCGATCGCTCGGCGGCGTTCTCATCGCCGGATTCGGGGCGGCCAGGGCGGTGATGTTCGACGCCCTGTCGTTCGTCGTCGCCACCATCACCCTGCTGTTCATCGACAAGCGGGAGGAACCCCGGACCGCCGCGGGTCAGGAACGCGGTCTGGCGGCGGTCTGGCTGGAGATGCGCCAGGGGTTCACCCTGGTGACCCGGACCCGTCTCTACCGCTTTCTGCTCGTCATCAGCACCAGCGGAAACTTCGCCGTCTCCATGATGACGGCGACGCTCTTCAGTTTCGTCTACCGCGATCTCGGGCTCTCCGCCCGGGATCTGGGGCTCGCCATGGGTGTCGGCGGAGCCGCGATGGTGGTGGGCGCGCTGCTGGCGCAACCCCTCAACAACCGGTGGGGCATGGGCCCCACGCTCATCGTCGGCCACGCCGTCCTGGGTGTCGCCATCCTGATTCTGCCGCTGGCCGCACTGGGCGCCCCGCTGACGATCCTGATCGTGTCCCAGGTGCTCACGCTCTTCCCGGTCCCCCTGTTCAACGTCGGGCTGCTGACCATCCTCCAGTCGGTGACACCGCTGCCGCTGATGGGGCGTCTGAACGGCATCTCGCTTCCCCTGGTGTGGGGCGCCAACGCGCTGGGGGCCGCGCTCGCCGGCGTCCTCGCGACCGTCTTCGGCAGTGTGGTGTGCCTGGTGCTGGCCGGGCTGCTGGTCCTGTCGACGATCATCTGGATCGTGATGGGGTCGATCCACCGCATCGGTGCCAAGGTTCCCCGGGAGTACGAGGTGGCGGTGCCGAACTGATGTTCCATCAGTGACATGCTGTCGAGCGTGAGGAGATGACCGCACCATGTCCGCAGACGACCTGCAGGACCGGCTGGACCGACTGACCCCGTACCAGCGCGAGCTGCTGGAACGGCTCGTCCCCGAGCCGGACGGACCCGCCGAGGAGCCGATCCGCCCGCGCCCCGCCGGGATGGACCGGGTCCCGACCTCGTTCGAACAGGAACGGGTCTGGTTCATGGACCGCCTGGAACCGCACCGGACGGTCTTCAACACGCCCACGGCCCTCAGACTGCGCGGCCCCCTCGACCCGGCCGCCCTGGAACGGGCGCTCACCGCGGTGGTACGACGGCACGAGGTGCTGCGCAGCGTGTTCGACGACGCAGGCCCGGACGGCCCCCACCAGGTCGTCCGGCACGATCTCGCGGTGCCGCTGCCGCTGCGGGACATGGCGGACACCGGCGAACCGGAGGCGCGGACCCGCTCCGCGATCCTCGCCTCGGTGATCGAGCCCTTCGACCTGGCGGCCGGCCCCCTGATCCGAACGGCGCTGTACCGTCTCGGCGACGACGACCATGTGCTGTCGATCATCCAGCACCACGCGGTCTCGGATCACTGGGCGCTGGCCATCTTCTTCCGGGAACTCGCCGCCCTGTACGAGGAGGAGTCGGGGGGACCCGCCGCCGGGCTCGCCGAACTGCCCATCCAGTACGCGGACTTCGCCCAGTGGCAGCGCCGGATGATGCGCGAGGACAGGCTGCGGGACATCCTCGACTACTGGCGCGACCACCTCAGCGGAGCACCCCCGGCCCTCGATCTGCCGACCGATCACCCCCGCCCCCGCATCCGGCGGGCGCAGGGCCGGTTCTGCCATGTGCGCTATCCCGCCGCGCTGATAGACCGGGTCCGCGCCCTCGGCCGGTCGGAGTCCGCGACCCTGCACATCACCCTGCTCGCGGCGTGGACCGCCGTCCTGGCCCGGTACAGCCGGCAGTCCGATGTCGTCGTCGGCGTCCCGATCGCCGGCCGGGGCCGCAGCGAGGTGCATCCGCTCATCGGCTACTTCCTCAACTGGCTGCCCCTGCGGATGCACGTCGCGGACGATCCGACCTTCCGCGAGCTGCTCCGGCGCACCCGTACCGCGTCGGTCAACGGCTACGCCCGGCAGTCGCTGCCGTTCGCGCTGCTCGTCAAGGAACTCCAGCCGGAGCGGGACCTGAGCAACACCCCCATCTTCCAGACCTCCTTCAGCCTGCGCGACGCCCAGGCACCCGTACCGCGGATACCGGGTGTCGACGCCGAGTACTTCGAGATGGACGGAGCGGCCACCCACTTCGACCTCATGGCCGAGCTGTGGGTCGAGGACGGCGACGTGGTGGGGTTCCTCCCGCACAGCGAGGAGCTCTTCGAGCCGGAGACCGTACGGAACATGGCCGACTACCTGGGCCGCGTCCTGGAGTCCGCGGTGGCGGCACCGGACCTGCCCGTGTCCCGGCTGTCCCTGCTCTCCCCCGAGGAGCGGACGGCGCGGCCGAGCCCCGCCCCCGCGGAACCGGCCGACGCTCCCGCCGGACGTCCCCTGCACGAACTCTTCGCCGACCGGGCCCGCGGCGGCCCCGACCGTGTCGCCGTCCGCTGCGAGGGCCGGGAACTGACCTACGCGGAACTCGACGCCGGGGCCAACCGGGTGGCGCACGCCCTGGTGGCCCGGGGAGTGCGGCCCGAGCAGCGGGTCGCGGTGTGCGCCGAACGCTCCCTGGACCTGGTGGTCGCCCTCCTGGGGGTGCTGAAGGCCGGTGGCGCCTACGTACCCCTCGACCCGGACGCTCCGGCCGAGCGGCTGGAGTTCACCCTGGCCGACTCCGGCGCGGTGGCCGTGGTGAGCCACCGCGCCGCATCGGCCCGGCTGCCCGCCCGGCGCCCGCCCGTCCTCTGCCTGGACGACGACCGGGGAGAGCTGGAGCGGCAGCCGCGAACCGACCCCGCCGTCCAGGTGGACGCCGCCCAGGCCGCCTACCTCATCCACACCTCCGGCTCCACCGGGCGGCCCAAGGGCGTCGTCGTCCCCCACGCCAACGTCGCCCGGCTGTTCACGGCGACCGAGGGCCACGGGTTCGGTCCCGACGACGTGTGGACCCTGTTCCACTCCTACGCCTTCGACTTCTCCGTCTGGGAGCTGTGGGGCGCACTGCTGCGGGGCGGACGGCTCGTCGTGGTCCCGCACTGGGTGACACGGGCCCCCGACGCGTTCGCCGATCTGCTCGCCGACGAGGGCGTCACCGTACTGAACCAGACCCCGTCGGCGTTCGCGCAGCTCAGCCAGGTCCTCCTGGCGAGGGATACCCCGTGCCCCCGGCTGCGGCTGGTGGTCTTCGGCGGGGAGCCCCTGGACCCGGCGTCCCTGGGACCGTGGTTCGACCGGTTCTCCGACGACCGGCCCCGGATGGTGAACATGTACGGGATCACCGAGACCACCGTGCACGTCACCCACCGCCGCCTGCGTGCCACCGATCTCAAGGACGACCTGGGCTCCGTCATCGGGGAGCCCCTCGCGGACCTGAGCCTCCATCTGCTGGACGAGCACCTGGAACCCGTCCCGCCCGGTATCCCGGGCGAACTGTACGTGGGCGGCGCCGGAGTGGCCCGCGGCTACCACGACGCCCCGGCGCTCACCGCCGAGCGCATGCTGCCCGACCCCTACGCGGGACGCCCCGGTGCCCGCATGTACCGGACCGGGGACATGGCACGCCGGGTCGCGGGCGGTGAACTGGTCTATCTGCGCCGCGTCGACGACCAGGTGAAGATCCGCGGCCACCGCATCGAGCCCGGCGAGGTCGAAGCCGCGCTCCGCGGCCTCCCGGGGGTGGCCGAGGCCGCCGTCATCGCGCGGAAGGAGCCGGACGGAGCCTCCACCCTGGTGGCGTACGTGGTCGGCGAGCCGGGGGCCGGCACCACCGCGCACGGAGTGCGCCGCGGCCTCCGCTCGACCCTGCCCGAGTACATGGTTCCCGCCGGGTTCGTCCTCCTGGACGCGCTTCCGCTCACCCCCCACGGCAAACTCGACCGGCGCGCACTGCCGGACGCCGACGGGAGGCGGCAGAGCGGCGGGGCGCCCCATGTGCCCCCGGCCACCGCGCACGAACGCTCGCTCGCCGCCGTCTGGGCCGATGTCCTCGGCAAGGAGGACATCAGCGCCACGGACAGCTTCTTCGACCTGGGGGGCCACTCGCTCATGGCGGTGCGGCTGATCGCCCGCATCCAGGAGGAGCTGGGCGTGAGGCTGCCGATCAGCGTGCTCTTCGAGCAGCCCGACCTGGTGGGCATGGCCGCGGCCATCGAGGAGATCGCCGGGGCCGGACCGGACCACTGACACCGAGGCCCCCGCCGCCGGCTCAACGCCGTCCCCCTCCCCGGCCGCCCGGGGAGGGAGACGACGTTCAGCGTGCGGTGAAGCCCGCGTCCACGGTGATCGCCGCGCCGGTGATGCCGGCAGCCGCGTCACCGGCCAGCCAGACACTGGTCTCCGCCACATCCTCCGCGCTGACCAGCTCGGGCAGGGCATGCTGCGCCAGTGACCGCCGCTCGTACTCCGCCAGGGTGGAGCCCAGCGACAGCGCCACCGCGGCGGTGCTCGCGGCCAGCCCGCGATCGGCCCGGATGGTGCTGGGGCAGACCGCGTTCACCCGGATGCCGTGACGGCCGTACTCCAGCGCCATCGCCTTGGTCAGTCCGATCACCCCGTGCTTCGACGCGACATAGCTGGAGAAGCGCTCCAGGCCCACCAGTCCGCCGGTCGAGGCGATGTTGATGACGGAACCGGACTGGTTCGCGACCATGTGGGGGAGCACCGCGTGCGCGCAGCGCCAGGGACCGTTGAGATTGACATCGATGACAAAGAGCCACTCCTCCTCGGTGAGCTCGTGCGCGGGCCGGCCACCGGGGCCCAGCACACCGGCGTTGTTCACCAGGACGTCCAGCGCGCCGAACTCGGCCAGCCCCGCCTCGACCGCGTCGGCGACCTGCTGCCGCTCCCGTACGTCGGCCACCGCCGTCAGCACCCGCGCACCCTCACGGCGGCACTCCCGGGCGGTCTCCTCCAACTGCTGCCGCGTCGCCATCGGATACGGGCCGGGGGACGCCGCGTCGGAGATGTCGACGAGCAGGAGATCGGCGCCCTCCCGCGCGAAGGACCACGCGTGGGAACGGCCCAGTGCCCGTGCCGCCCCGGTGATCATCGCGACCTTGCCATCCAGTTTTCCCATCTCAGTCCCGAGCCCCTTCTGCGCCCGAACGAGTCCGGCGCCTGTTGGTTTTCGCTGATCCGGTCATCCCCAGGAAAGTTCCAGCCGGCCTCCCGTGAATCCGGCCAGGCGCGCCGCCTCGGCCTCGGCGGCCTTGCGCACCTTCGCCGGCACATCCGTGAACGGCTCGATGGTGACGGAGGTCCTCCCGCCCTTGTTCTCGACGTTCCAGATGCCGTGCATCCGCCCGTCCACCAGCAGGACCGGGGAGATCCAGCCCTGCTTGCGGTAGACGCGCTCCCGGAACGCGTCGGGGCACTGCGCGTCGACGCTGCGCGAGGCGCCGATCACCCAGGGGTCGAAGGCCGGCACCAGACGCACGGTCCCGCCCGGCCCGGCCTCGACCGCCGCCGCGGCGTCCTCCGTCCGCATCCACGCGGTGTAGCCCTCGACCTCCACCTCGGTGACCTCGTCCCCGAGACTCTTGATCATCCGCCCCGCGGCGGCGGGGGTGTGCGCGCTCCAGCGCGCGTAGTCCTCCCGGGTGGCCGGACCGAACGCGCGCAGATAGCGACGCGTCATCAGCTCCAGTCCCTCCTCGGGAGGCACCGGCTGATAGCCGTCCAGCCAGAGATCCGGGGTGGTGAACTGGGCGTTCCGGTCCCTGTTGGGAGCGAAGCACAGCCGCCCCTGGAAGGACGCGGGCTTCAGAAGCGCCCCCCAACTGTCCCGCAGCTTCTCCCCGAGGGAGGGGAAGTCCGTCTTCCGCACCACGGCCTCGGCGAGTTCCTCCCGGGTGAGCATCGAGCCGCCGTCCAGCGCGCTGCTGATGGCGGGCAGTAATGCGTCCATTTCCTCTTCGGTGACACGGAAACCGCGCAGCCAGCTGGGTTTCAGATAGTGCTGATAGCCATTCAGGGCCCCCTGCCAATTCGGGTAGTCACGCGCGGGGATGAGATGCAGGGTTCCGCGCATCGCCCATGTCTTGACGAATTTCCGTTCGTCCCAGAGAGCGTTTTCCAGCCAGTTGGCCTCCAGGCCGTCGATCCGCGCCCAGAGGGACAGCTCCGCCGAGCTCAGCAACTGCGCGTGGAGCAGGCAGATGTCGTTGGTGACGTCGAAGACCTTCTCGGCCGGGACGCGTTCGACCAGGTGGTGCTGGTGCATCCGCCATGCCAGTACCTGATCCCAGGACAGCTTGACCGGTGGTCGCTTCGAAGCGGTGGCGGTTGGCGGGGGTGCCATGTGAATCCTCTCGCTCAACTGTGCAGATCCGAGACGGATCGCGTGTGATTTCTCTGGGTTCCGCTCACGCGCTTCTCGCGGGTATGCGGAGCTGCGGCGTTGGATATGGATAGTCATTCCCCGGGGAACCTGTCAAGCCCAACTGCCCCGACGGCTCGCGGAAATTACCTCTCCCGCATGGGCCCGGGAAACATTCGTCCATTATGCCTCGCGGCTGTGTCACCGCGGCAATTCGGCGGCGGCGTGGTGTCGCCTCCGGTCCGGCGGACCGTGGCCGCGGAGGCTTGGCCGCCGCGGCTGCCGAGGAGCGGACCCACCGCTCGGTCCAGGCGTCGACCGGCGGGAACAGGCCCCGCGGGTGGCAGATCGCCGTCGAGGTCTGGCCGCTGTTGCGCCGCGGTCCGGGGGTGGAGAAGGTGCCGCCGCTGCCGTGCGGCGGGACCGGGTCCGGGTCCGGGTCCGGGGAGCACGAGTCGTGCGGTGCCACCCGGCCCCCCGCCCGTCCCCGGACGGCGATTTTCGGACCGCAGACCATGATCAAGTCATTCATCGCCGGCCAGGCAACCCGAGCCGTGTCGCAGTCATGTCAACCATTGAACGAGGTGCGCGGTGATCATTCCGCCCGCGCCACCCACCAGGAGAAGGAGCCCCCCACATGTCCGAGCTTCCCGTCCACCGCCCCGCGCCGGCGCGAAGAAGAACGACGCGTCTCGGGGCCCGGATCGGCGCCGTTGTGGCCGCCCTCTGCGCGACCATCGCCCTGGCGCCGTCCCCGGCCTCCGCGAACCCGGTGGCCATACGGTTCCAGATGTACATGTACAACGAGTGTCTCGACTCGGACATGTGGGGCAACGCTTACACGCACGACTGCGGTACCAGCAACCCCTATCAGAAGTGGATCGTGTACAGCGGTCCACGGGGCTGGCAGCTCCAGAGCACACAGACCGGGCGCTGCCTCGCCTACACGCACAGCTGGGGACAGGCCAAGCCCCGTACCGTCGAGTGCAACGCGGCCGACGACGAGCAGTGGTGGGTCGACTACGACACGAGCCAGTACGTCAACCTGGTCAACTACTCCGTCCGGAAAGCCATTCAGTGTGTGTGCAACTCCCAGGGCGACCTGGTCATGGTCAACCCTGACCTGGGCAACTACGGCCAGATGTTCCGCGCCATCCCCGTGTAGCGGAAGGCCCCTTCCCGGCCGCGGGCAGTGACGGACGGCGGCACGGACGGCGGCAGCACGAGCATCGGCACGGGTCCGGCCGGCGCGGCCACCGTGTCCCCGCGGGTGGTGCCGTGTCCCGGAGGGCCGGCGCTCGCCCCGGCGCCGTCGCGGCGGCGCGACGCAACCCCCATCGGGACCCGGCGGCTATAGTTCCGGGCAGCGTCGCGTGCCGATGGCGGACGGATCGTCAGGCATGGAGGCGCCGTATCGAAAGGTGGCTCCGGCCATTCCCACTCCGATGTCACAGAGAATCACGCTCCACCCCGCCGAGGACCGGTTCCCCGGCCCCCGGCCCGCCGTCCTCGTCCTGCCCGGCGGCGGCTTCCGGCAACTCCCGCCGCGCGAGTTCCCCGCGCGCGAGCCGCGCACCGCGTCCTGGACGACCGCGCGCGCGGCCCGGCCGCGACGGGAGGACGTTCGTGTCGACTGACCGCGTCACCGCCTGGGGCGGGGAACTGCGGCGGGTGCACGGCAAGCTGCGCACCGCGCTGGCACTGGCCCGGGCGGGACTGGACGGCGGCGACCCCGACGCCGCCGCGACCGACCTGCTGCTGTTCTGCCACGGGTTCTGCGCTGCCCTCTCCGGCCACCACCGCGCCGAGGACGGTTCGCTCTTCCCGGAACTGGTACGGGCGCGACCCGACCTGGCGCCGGTGGTCGCGAAGCTGACGCAGGACCACAACATGATCGAGCACCTCATCGGCGGCTTGCGGAAGGCACTGGCCGACTCGGCCGACCCGGAGGTGGCGCACCACCACCTGGACGGCATCGAGGCGGTCATGGAGACGCACTTCAGGTACGAGGAGAAGCAGATCGGAGCGGTGCTGGACGACATGGACACCGACTTCGACCGCACCGAGATCTTCGGCCCGATCAACTGAACCGCGTCCCGGTCGCGCCGCCGCTTCTGACGGCGCGACCGGGGCCCGGGCGCCGGCCCTCGACCGCCGGGGCTTCGGCGAGGCGGTGAATCGTAGTGGGGACGGCGGGCTCGACGCGGCGCGTGGCGACCGAGCGGGCCGGGGAGAGGGCGTTCAGCCAGGTGGACGGCGGGGCCACCCGGGAATCGGGGTGCTATAGCCGCTCCGGCTGCCAGAAGCACGGCGCCCGCCCCATGACGTACCGCTCAGTGAGATGATCCGCGCGAATCGCGCATGAACCGCTCCGCGCGGGCAGGCGCGCAGCGGGCCCATTCCGCGGCTCCCACGGTTGCCCGCAACCGGCGGCAGCCCGCTGGTCAGCGCCTCTCGGAAGGGCGCGGGCCCAACCCGCCGCAGGGCCGGCGGCCGAGGTCCCCCGGGCGTACGCACGGCTGAGGCGACCGGTCCCGGTTGTCCGGGAAACCGCCACGCCCGCACCGCTGTTGGGGCATCCTGTTGTCGGTGACACGAACTCCCCACCCCGCTCGGCGCACGTGGCTCCGCGTCGTGCTGATCGCGGTGCTGGCCTGTACATCGCTCCTCCTGGCGTGGGGCGCGCGAGACGCCGAGTTCGGCAGCGTCGAACAGCTGATGGCCATCGCGAGCACGTTCGCCGGACTCGGGTCCCTCGGGGCGGCCGTCTTCCAGCTCCTGCCGCCACCCGCTCCACCCCGGGACGCGGGGGAAGTGGCCGACCAACTGGCGGACAGTGTGTCGGGGCAGTGGACGGAGGAAGCCACCGCCCGCGAGCTCCGGGAGCCGCGGGTGATTCCACTGTCCTGGGCCGCCACCGAGAGACAGGTGGCCGCACGGGCCGAGGCCATCTTCGGGACCCGGACAGGCCGCGTTCTGCGCATGTCCCTCGAAGGACGTCTGGAAGGCGACTTCTCCACCGCCTGCGCTCAACTCGCCGACGGATACGGGCGTATCCCCAGCGGACGGCTCGTGGTGCTCGGAGAACCGGGCGGCGGCAAAACCGTACTGGCCCTCATGCTCACCCTCGGCCTCCTCGCCCAGCGCGCTCCCCAGGGCCCTGTCCCCGTGATGCTGTCCGTCTCCTCCTGGGACCCTGTCAACAAATCCCTCGACGACTGGATCACCGACACCCTGGCAGCCCAGTACTACGGCGGCCAGACCCACGCCCCTCGTCTGCTCCTCAGCCGGCAGATGCTGCTTCCGGTCCTCGACGGGCTGGACGAGATCCCCGAAGCGGCCCGCCGAAACGCCGTCCGCGCCCTCAACGCGGCCTGTGGCGACGGCCGCGGTCTCGTGCTGACCTGCCGGTCGACCGAGTATCAGGACGTCATCGAAGGCGGCTCGGCCCCCCTGCGCCGCGCCCCGGTGGTCGAGGTGGCGGCGGTGCCCGTGGTGGACGCGGTCAACTACCTGGCAGAGGTCGACTGGCCGGAGGGCGTGGACTGGCGACCGGTCTACGCCCGACTGGACGAGCACCCCGAGGGCGCCGCGGCCACCGCGCTGTCGACCCCTCTGACACTCACCCTCGCCCGCTCCGTCTACCGGAACTGCGGCCGTGATCCAGCCGAACTCCTCGACTTCGACAGTCGGCACGGGGTCGAGGACCACCTCGTCGACCACATCATCCCCGCCGCCTACGCCCCCGCACCGGGTTCCCTCCCCGTACCGGACGATGACACCTGGCAGCGGAACGCGGAACAGGCGGAGCGGTATCTGACGTTCCTCGCCACCCACCTGCACGGGTACGGGGAGCGGGACCTCGCGTGGTGGCGCATGAGCGGCCGGCTCTTCTCCCGGTGGGCCGGGCTGGTGGTGGGCCTCAGCCTCGGTCTGCTCACGATGCTTCTCGCGGCCGGGGTGCAGAAACTCCTGGGAGGCGATGTCGGTTACGCGGCTGTTCTGGGTGCGGGAGTCGCCGTACTGGCGATGCTGACCTGGTACGCGGCACCGGACCGGCCCCCGGGCCGGGTCTCCTTCGCCCGGCGCGGCTCCCTGCGACGGCTGTGCGCGGGCTTCGGCGCGGGTTTCGCTCTGGCATCCGCGCCGGCCGTCATGGTCCTCGGCACACAAGCTGTCATGACGACCTACGGCGAAGGGTGGACCACCGCGGATGTGGTCGCTCTGTCCCAGATGGCCGCGTTCGCCGCGGGAGCCGCGCTGGCCGTCGGAGCGGCCTTCGCCGTCCACCAGTGGCTCAACACACCGCCCGAGGGGTCCGCCCGCGCGACTCCGGTGGGACTGCTGCACCAGGACCGCAACTCCGCCCTGGTGGGCGCGGGACTCGCCGGCGTCATCTTCGGAGCTGCCGCGGTCCCCCTGCTGGTCACCTCGGTCTCCCTGGCCTTCGTCGTCTTTCTGGCGCTCATGGGCTGGGCCGGCGAGCCCCGGCTCACCGACATCCTGGCCCGGGTGACAGACGAGACGGGAGCCTATGACTCCCTCCCGCGCGTCCTCGCGGCCACCGTGCTGCTCGGCACGGTCTTCTCCGTGCTGATGCTCCTGCACCGCGCCTGGACGAAGTTCGCCCTCCTCCGCGTGTTTCTCGCCGCGGGGGGCAAGGTGCCCTGGAACTTCGTGCGGTTCCTGTCCGACGCGCGCGACCGGCAACTGCTGCGCCAGTCCGGCGGCACCTACCAGTTCCGCCACATCCATCTCCAGGAACGCCTCGCCGGCCGCTCCCTCGCCCGCGACCGCGCCCTCGTTCCCCGAGCTCACCTTGTCCGCCGGCGACGTATTCGACTGGCGAGCGCGGGAGGCGCTCTGGCGGTCGTTCTCCTCCTGATCACCTTGATTGTTCCGGGTGATCCCTCCCGGATTACCCTGTCCACCGGCAGGATCGACGCGATGAGTTTCGGTCCGGCGGGCACGCGGACCCTTGTCACCGCCGACAGGGATGGCATCGTGCGACGCTGGGACACGGAGAATGGTGAGAAGGTCTGGGAGCGGAGAATCAGCGGCCTGGTCGACTGGACCGATTACGACTACGGCGAGGACGAGTACACCTTCGATATGAGCATCGAGGTGAACAGGGATGGGGTCCTGCTGTTCGGAGAGGATGAGAATCAGTCTCCCCGGGAGTGGAAGATCCCCTGGAACCGGTCGGAACGCATAACAGACAAGGAAATCAACAGTTACTCGGTGGTGGACACCGCGGCTCGCGGCCGCTATCAGTTCGGGATCAACGGAGTGGACACCTACTTCATGGACACGCGGGCCGACAGTGATCTCGGTGTGCACGGCGGCGTGTATCTCGGGGAGTACTACGGGGGTGCCGTGAGCGAGAGCGGAGTACTTGTCACCATTCTCGGTGACTCAAGGACCATTGACGTGTACGAATCGGGTGTGAAACAGCGCAGGTGCGGCGACATGCCGGGGGAGCGGTGGGCGATCGACAACACCGGTGAACGGCTCGCCAGCGCTCTCGGGGCGACCGCCCACGGGTGGGATCGCTGCGCCAAGGACTGGTCGTTCGACACGCACAAGCCGATCGACGCCCTTGCCCTGAGCGGGAACGGCGCGGAACTGGCGCTCACCGTCGACGGCATGACCCGTATCTATGACACGTCCGAGCTCGACTAGGGCCTGTTGCGAAAGTAGTTCTTGTTGCTCTTGTGAGTGTTGATTCGGCCGGCTGCTACCTTCCAGAGTCATGACCGACAGTGTGTATGTGGGCAATGCGGGCAGTGACGCGGCACTGGACCGGGGGTGGCTGCTGGGGCATTTCAAGGACGCCTCTGATCCTCGGCATAGCGAGGCCGTGGAGATCAAATGGGGCGTCCACCCGCAGGGCGATGAGCGGGCCCAGTGGGTGACCGGCGAGGAGCGCACTGCCCTGCTGGTCCTCATCAGCGGGCGCTTCCGGGTGGAACTGCCCGGACGCACTGTTCTCCTGGCCCGTCAGGGGGATTACGTCGTGTGGGGCCGGGGCGTCGACCACTCCTGGTTCGCGGAGGAAGAGTCCGTGGTGCTGACGGTCCGCTGGCCTTCTGTGGCCGGCTACAAGGTGGTCGATGAGGACGATTCCGCTGCTGGTCATAGCCATTCATTCAAGACCGCGACCAGCACGGTGGCCTCGTAGCGGACGGCCAACTTGTCATACCTGGTGGCCACTGCGCGGTGGCGTTTGAGGAGATTGATCCCGCATTCGACCGCGTGGCGTTCGCGGTAGCCGGTCTTGTCGAATTTCCGTGGCCGACCGCCGCGAGCGCCGAGGTTCTTGCGGTCGCGGACCCGGTCTTCCGGGACGGGGATTGTTGCCTTGACTCCTCGTCGACGCAGGTAGGCGCGGTTCTTGCGGGAGTCGTACGCCTTGTCGGCCCGCACCCGGTCCGGACGCTTGCGTGGCCGTCCCCGGCCGAGCCGGGGTACCCGGATTGCCTCCAGTACCGGCTCGAACTGCGGTGAATCCCCACGCTGTCCGGCCGTGATCACGATGGACAGTGGCTTCTGGCCCTGCTCGACAACAAGGTGAATCTTGCTGGTCAGCCCGCCTCGCGACCGTCCGAGCCCGTGGTCGCCCGGCTCGCTGAAGACTCCGCCGGGCGGTTCCTTCTGGAGATCCCCCTTTTCACCGCTCCGGCGGCGTGCTGATGGGCCCGGCAAACCGTGGAGTCGACGTTCACGTCCCAGGTGATCAGGCCCTTCGCGTCCGCCTGAGCCTGGAGCCGGGTGATGATGCGGGCCCAGGTACCGTCCCGCTGCCAGCGCCGGAACAGGTCGTAGGCCCGGTCCCACGGGCCGTATCGTTCCGGCACGTCCCGCCAGGGGGGCGCCGGTCCGGGTCCGCCACCGTATGCCGTCCATCACCTGCCGCCGCGTCCACACCGGCGGACGGCCCGGCTCGATGCCCCGCGGCAGCAACGGCTCAAGCCGGGTCCACTGGCTATTCGTCAGATCCCCGCGTCCCACAGAACGTGATCATTCACAACCAAGATCCACTTTCGCAACAGGCCCTGGGGAGTTTCTTTCGGATCGGGCCGGATCGGTGAGCGGCGTCCGGTGCCGTGGATCGCGAGGCGGAAGAGGGAGCACACGCGGAGCGTCGGCAACTGACGACAACGCGGCGGGGCGCGGTGCCGGGGCTCGCGAGCCCGGCACGATCCGAAAGAGACGACCTAGTACCTCGGAGGCAGATCGTGGTCTTGCTGGAGCCGTGAACGGCGAACCGCGCGGACGGCGGGGTTCGTCAGGCGCGGCGGGCCGTGCCCGTCCGGGTGGCATGATCGGGGGCATGAGTGATCGTATTGTCGCCGCTGCCGATGGTTCGTCGAAAGGGAACCCCGGCCGAGCCGGGTGGGGCTGGGTGGTGGCCGACGCGCGCGGTCTGCCGCAGCGCTGGGAGTCCGGCCCGCTGGGCACGGCCACCAACAACGCCGCCGAACTCACCGCGCTGCTCCGCCTCCTGGAGTCCACTCCTTCCGGCACGCCGCTGGAGGTGCGGATGGACTCGCAGTACGCCATGAAGGCGGTCACACAGTGGCTGCCCGGCTGGAAGCGCAACGGATGGAAGACCGCCGGGGGCGGCCCGGTCGCCAACCGCGATCTGGTCGAACGGATCGACGCCCTCCTGGCCGGCCGCGAGGTGAACCTCGTGTACGTTCCCGCGCACCAGGAGGGCGGGGACGTGCTCAACGCACTCGCCGACCAGGCCGCGAGCGACGCCGCCGCCACCCAGGAGGCCGGCGGGACCGCCCTCGGCCACGCCCTGCCCGTCCCCGCGCCGGAACGGACCACCCCGCCCCGGCCCGCGCGACGGGCCGGGGCCCAGCGGAAGAGGAACAGCGGCTCGAACAGGAGTGCCCGGACCATCACCGCGAAGTTCGCCGGCCGCTGCTCCTGCGGTGCCGCCTACACGGCCGGGAGCAGGATCGCCAGAGTCGGCGCCGGATGGGGACACCCCGGCTGCGGGACAGCGGAGCAGGCCACCGCCGGTCAGTGAACCGGAGCAGCCCTCCCCGAAGCCCATGACCGCGCGAACCGCTGCGGACGGACGGCGGCGCCCAGGGACGGCGAAAGACCGTGGGCCGGACCGTGTGAGGAGCGCCGGCCCGCCGAGAGACCTGCCGGGAAACGGCCCCGGGGCCGTTCGCGGACCGTACCGCTCACCCCCGGTCCGTGGCGATCCCCTTCGCCACCCATCGCAGGGCCGGGCCTGCCCGCGCGCCCGTGCCGCACTGCCGGTCGCCGCTGCCGGGGTGGGTGCGGCGGCGGGAGCGTGACATCGCCCCCGGGGAGGTGGGTCGAGGGGCGTTGAAGACCCTCCGCGCTCCGGCCCTCCCTGGTGTCGCGTGGTGGGGGAGCGGGTGATGTGCACCGAGAGGCGTACGCACACTCTTCACGTGATATCCCCTCAATGGGGAGATGTTCTCAGCCGGCTTCGTGCCCTGACGCAAGGCTCTGCCGACTCTCGCGAGGGTGGATCTCCCCTGCGTGCAGAGCTGCTGACGCGCTGACAGGGAACAGATTCAAAGGGGCTCATTCCGTACCGTATAGCTGCGCTCTTCGGGGGAACGGCCGGAGTTTCTGTGAAGGCGCTGTGTCAGCGTGTGGCCCTCCGGGTGGCCGTGAGGTCGCCCGTCCTCCTCCCCTCCTGGAGCCTTCATGGGTTCACGTGCCTTGAGCACGCCCGTTCGGCGTGCCCGCAGACGGTCCGGCCTGTTCCTCGTCTCCGGTCTCGCCGCTCTCTCCCTGACGGTCACGGCGCTCCCCGCGCTGGCCGCCCCGACGGACCCCGGACCGTCGTCCGTCTGGGGAAAGAACGATCCCCCTCTGACCTCTCCTCCGGTCAAGGTCGGTTCCAACCGGCCGGTGCCCAACGAGAACCAGGCCCCGGCCCCGGCGGAGCTGGCCGCGTGGCGGGCGGAGCAGGGGAAACGGGTCGCCGCCGGCGGCGGCGCAGCGCAGACACGCCGGGCCGGTGCGGCTACCCCGTTCGAGCCGGAGGGCCAGGGGGCGGTTCCCTGGCACCGGATCTCCGACTTCCGGATCACCGACTCGCTGGTCGCCCGGATCAATCTCTCCAACGGCAATCTGATGCTGGCCGGTACGGACTTCGACATCGCCGGGGTGGGCCAGCGCCTCCGTCTGACGCGCACCTACAACTCGCTGGACGCCCCGTGGGGCAAGGTGTCCCAGCGCTGGTGGCAGGGGTACGAGCGCTATCTCAAGATATCCACGGGCGAGGTCGTCCTCTATGACACGACCGGCGACACGGTCCGCTTCACCCCCGCCTCGGGCGGTGGATTCACGACGCCGACGGGCTACTCGAAGGACCTGAAGAAGAACACGGACGGCACCTACACGCTCACCAGCCGCAAGTCCGGAGCGAAGGACACCTACAACACCCACGGAACACTGACCGAGGTCACCGACCGGAACAAGGGAAAGATCACCGTCACCCAGCACGACCAGGGCACGGAGCACAAGGGCTTCAAGCTCACCGAGACGCGCTCCGGCCGGTGGGTCGACCTGGTGAAGACGTATCCGAACCAGTGGCAGGCCAAGGACCACACCGGCCGCACGGCGGTCTTCGACCTGAACCCGGCGGGCGATCTGGCGAAGACCACCGACACCGAGGGCAAGGCCACGGTCTTCGACTATGACTCCGCACGGCGACTGACGAAGATCACCACACCCAAGGGCCGGGTCACGGTGTTCACCTACGACAGCGCCGACCGGGTCACCTCCATGCTGCGGGCCACCGCCTTCAACGGCTCCGGGCACACCGGCCCGACGTACACCTACGCCTACTCCGCGGCGAGTCCGCAGGCCGCCGGGACCACCACGGTCACCGATCCGGAACAGCACGCCACCCAGTACGAACACAACGCCGACGGTGAGGTCACCAAGGTCACCGACGCTCTTGGCCGCAACCGTGCCACCACATTCGATGCCAACCGGAACGTGGCGACGGCCACCGACGCGATGGGCGTCAGCGGTGCCGCCGGGAATGTCACCGCCTACGGATGGGACGGGCGGAACAACCCCACCTCCGCGAAGCTGCCCACCGGCGCGACCGCGTCCATGACGGGCTATCAGACGATCGCCGGAGCGGACCTCCCCGGCTCGATGACGACCGCCGACGACGAGAAGACCGACTACACCTACGACACGGCGGGCAACACCACCTCCGTCGCCGTGACCGGCACCGGTGGCGGCACCCGGACCTTCGAGCACAACCCCGCCACACCGACCTGCGGCGGGTTCGAAGGGCAGCGCTGCAAGGCCACCGTGAAGATGACCGCCACGAAGTCGGTCTCCACGGCCTTCCGCTACGACAGCCAGGGCAACCTGGAGAAGGTCACCCCGCCCGCGCCGCTCGGCCACAGCACCTACACCTACGACTCGCTGGGCCGCCCGCTGACCGTCACCGACGGGCGCGGGACCACCACCACGTACACCTATGACCACCGCGACCGCACCAAGACCGTCACCACCGCGAACGCCAGTGTGCGGTACGAGTACGACAGCGACGGCAACATCACCCTGCGCTCCGACGGCAGCGGCGTCATCCGCTACGAGTTCGACCCGCTGTCCCGGGAGACCGTCCGCACCCTGCAGAACGGCTCCCAGACACAGCTCGCCTACACCCCCTCGGGCAACGTCGACACCTACACCGACCCCGCCGGCGTCACCGACTACACCTGGAACGCCGTCAACAAGCTGACCGCGCTCAAGGAACCGACCGGCAACAGGACGACCACCTTCGAGTACAACCGCAACGACACCCGTACCAAGACCACCTATCCCGGCGGAACCGTCCAGACCGTGACCCCCGACAACTCCGGCCGCCCCCAGAAGATCAAGGCCACCTCGCCCGCTGGGACCCTGACCGAGCTGGACTACTCCTACCTCAACGGCACCAAGGACGGCGGCAAGATCCGCACCCGCACAGACGCGGTCGCCGGACTGAAGACCACCTACAGCTACGACAGCGCGGGCCGGTTCTCCTACGCCAAGGAGGAACAGGGCACGGCCCTCGTCGCGTCCTGGCAGTACTGCTACGACCTGGCCGGGAACCTCACCTCGCAGGGCACCGACCCCGGCTGCCCCCGCGGCACCACCTACACCGTCAACGACGCCCAGCAGATCACCGCGAAGAACGGCTCCACCGCCGGCTGGTCCTACGACGGAGCCGGGAACGAGACCTCCGGGGCCTCCACCCCCGAGGACGCCCGCACCGCCGAGCAGTGGTCGGACTACGCGCAGCTCACCTCGCTCACCGTCGGCGCGACCACCTACACCGGGCAGTACGGCTCCACCGACCAGAGCGAGCGGATTCGGCTCGGGAACACCTTCTTCCACAACGGTCCGCTGGGCCTCTCGGCCACCAGCACCGCCGGCGTGGACCGGGGATTCAACCGGGAACCCGGGGGCACCCTCAACTCCATGACCACCGGGGGCACTTCCCACTACTACCTGACCGACGCGGTCGGCAGCGTCGTCGCACTCGTCGACGGAGCCGGGACGAAGGTCAACACCTACGCCTACAGCCCCCGGGGCGTGAAACGCGCCACCACCGCCGAGACCGTCCCCCAGCCCTACCGGTTCGCCGGCGGCTACCAGGACCCCACCGGCCTCTACCACTACGCCGCCCGCTACTACGACCCCCACATCGGCCGCTTCACCCAGCCCGACCCCTCCGGCCAGGAGAAGAACCCCTACCTCTACGCCGAAGGCGACCCCGTCAACCGCATCGACCCCACCGGACTCCTCAGTTTCGGCGACATCGCTGAAGCGGTCACACCGTGGGGAGATGTCAAGACGGCCCAGGCATTCGGAAGCGCTCTCGGAGACGGTGAGTGGGGACAGGCCGCGTCCATCGGTTTCGGGTGGGCAACGGGCGGAGCGGTCGCCAGCGCCTGTACAGCCGGGGCGGTGATCTCCGTGGGGCCGGCCGGAGCGGCCGCCGCACCGGGATGCGCACTTGTTGGTGATGCCGCAGGCAACTTCGCCGAAGATCAGACCACGCAGGCCTGGTCGTAGGATTCTGTTCGGGGCCGGTGGAGGCAGTCAATATCCTCCACCGGCCCCACGAGCTCGACACACGGAGGTCCAGTGCTTCACATCGCAGAAAATCAGGGAAAAGGGTCGTGGATTCCCGACGGGATGGAACTTCCAGTAGCCCTGACAGGGCTTCTCTTCGTCGCGTTCGTCATCGCTTTCATCAAATGGCGCCAGAGGTGACGCAGGTGACTCACTCGCAGTGAACGCCAGGTGGGAGGAGAAGCATCACGTGGATCACAGTACTGCAAAAATAGTCAGAATACTTGGGCTGGTGATACTCGGCCTGACTCTGGTCATGGCAATATCGGTCATTGCCCTGTTGGCTGCGGGGGCAGAATTCACTCTCATCATGACTGCTCCCATCATTTTTCTGGGTATAGGGTTGCTGATATTCAGAACCGGAAGCGGATCGGCGAAAATCCAGAAGGACTAGCCGAAGCGGCCTGCCGATTACTCCGATGCGCGGAGAGGGTTCACCCACCCGCCGGAGGTGGGACACAGCACGATCTTCCCGGGCGGGACGGCCCGGAGGTTCCTCCGCGGCGGTCCCGGCTCGCCTCCCTCGCCGACGGCTCCCCGCACACGGGTCACCACCGGCACCGGGTGCGCCGCCGCTCTCGCGGCCACCCGCCTCGGAGCCGACCGGGTCACCGGCGTCGGCATCGCCCCCCACCTGGTCGAAGCCGCCACCGACCGTCCCCACGCCGTCGGGGTGCGGGTGCGCGGGCGGACGGGGGAGTGTGAGGCCGCTGCTCTCACTTCCCGGACGGGTCGGGTGCCTCAGCCCGCGGCCGAGCACTGGCGGGACGCCCCTTTCGCCGCCGGGACGGCCGGCTGATAGCAGCGCCCTGCCCGCCGCGGACGCGACCCCCGGCCAGGGGGCGTCCACGCGGCCGTCACGCGTGCCGAAGGGGAGTGTCCGTATTACGGCCCGGGGCCCGGCGGGTGCCTCACTCGTCCTGGTCGGTACCGTCCTGTCCACGGGAGCGGGCGATCCGGCGCAGCCGGTGGTGCCGTCCGGGCCCGGCCTCGGAGATCGCCTCGCCGACCATCGCCCGTACCGCCTCCCGTACGCCGTGCAGCGCTTGGCCGCGTGCGGGTCCGGCGCCGGGGTCCGCGCGCAGTTCCTTCAGCAGTGCCCAGCACAGCAGCAGCATGACCACCACGAAGGGCAGCGCCACCAGGATCGTCGCGGTCTGGAGCGAGTTCAGCCCGCCGGCCACCAGCAGCACGGCCGCCACCGCCGCCATCAGTACACCCCAGACGACCACGAGCCAGGTCCGCGGCGTCAGCGCGCCTCTGCTGGTCAGCGACCCCATCACCAGTGACGCGGAGTCAGCGCTGGTCACGAAGTACGTCATCACGAGCAGCATCGCCACCCAGGAGGTGACCGACCCCAGCGGCAGCGCGTCCAGCATCGCGAACAGCGACGCCTCTTCGCCGTCCTTGAGCTTCGCGGCCATGTCGACCTCGCCGGTCGCGTCCAGCCGGATACCGGTGCCGCCCATCACGCAGAACCAGACGACGGTGGCCCCGCTCGGGACGAGCAGCACCCCGATCAGAAACTCCCGGATGCTCCGGCCCCGGGAGATCCGCGCGATGAAGGTTCCCACGAACGGTGCCCAGGAGAGCCACCACGCCCAGTAGAAGATCGTCCAGGAGCCCAGCCAGGTGCTGTCCGTGAAGGCGCCGGTCCGGGTCGCCATCGTGACCAGCTGGCTGACATAGCCGCCGATGCTCGCCGGGATCGCGTCCAGGATGTAGACGGTCGGTCCGAGCACGAACACGAAGAGCATCAGACACGCCGCGAGGACGATGTTCATGGTGCTCAGCCACTTCACGCCCTTGTGGAGTCCGGTGAACGCGGAGATCACGAAGGCCGCGGACAGGGTGACGATGATGAGCAGTTGCACGGTCGTCGAGTCCTTCACGCCCGCGGTGAGGTTGAGGCCCTTCGCGACCTGGAGGGTGCCCACCCCCAGGCTCGTGGCGGTCCCGAACACGGTCGCGAACACCGCCAGCAGATCGATCAGCTGACCGGGCCGGCCGTTGGCCCGGCGTTCCCCGAGCAAGGGAACGAACACCGAGCTGAGCCGGTTGCCGCGGCCCTTGCGGAAGCTCGCGTAGGCGAGCGCGAGGCCCGCGATCCCGTAGATCGCCCACGGGGTCAGGGTCCAGTGGAAGAACGAGTACTCCAGCCCTGTTCCCGCCGCCGCGCCGGTGCGCGGCTCCACTCCGCTGCCCGGGGGCGGTGCCAGATAGTGGGTGAGGGGTTCACCGACGCCGTAGAACATCAGGCCGATCCCCATGCCCGCGCTGAACATCATCGCGATCCACGCGAGATTGGTGAACTCCGGCTCGCTGTCGTCCGTGCCGAGCCTGACCCGGCCGTAGCGGGAGAAGGCGAGCAGGACGCACAGGACGAGGAAGGCGTCCGCCGCGATCACGAACAACCAGGCGAAGTTGCCCAGCACCCAGTCCAGGGCTGAGCTGGACGCGCTGTCGAAGGACTCCTTCCCGATGGCCGCCCAGGCGACGACGCCGAGGACGACCGCGACGCCGACGACCACGACCACCACGTCGGGGGAGGTGTCCCGGCCGTCGGGGCGGTGGGACTCCTCCGGCCGCTCTGACTCTTCGATCGATTCGCTGCTCACCGGGGTCACTATGGTGGGGAAAAAGCCGTCATGTGACCATGGCACGCCGATTGCCCCACCCGTGTGGGTTCCCGCGTTCCCCGGAGCGATGCCCGTGGTCGTCGCCGCTGTGCGGGTGGGCGGTCGCCCCCCGTGCCCGCCTCGGCAGCGCCAGAGGGCCGTGCGGACGGTGCCGGCGCCGGCGCGTGGCGGGCGGCTTCGAGGACCGCCCTGTCGCCACCTGGCCGGGGTTGGCCGAGGGCGATGTCCTCCCGGGCGCCGACGCCGGTCCGGTCAGGGGGTTGTCGTCGGTGTGGTGGAGCCGGCGGCTGATCCCCGGGCCGGGTGCGCGGGGTTCGCCGGGGCGCGGCTGATACCGGGTGCGCCCGCCAGGCCATCGGGAGTGTTCGGCGGGCAGCGCGGTGCCGTCGTCCACCTCCCCGGGCCACCGGCCGTCCGGGGTTCGGGTCGTCGTGGTCGCGGCCGTGGACCCGGCCGCGCAGCGGCTGCCCATCACCGTTCACGCCGTCCAGCGTGGCAGCCGCCACTGACATCGGCGCCCGTGGCGCGTACGGGCTCCGGGCCGTCAGGCGGACGCGCAGGACGGGCAGGGGGCCGGGGGCCGGGGCTCGACACAGACGTCGTCGATCACGGGGCCGTTGGGGGCGGCCGCGCCGGTGGTGCTCGTGAAGGCGAGGGTCGTGGTGGGGCCGCCCGCCACGAAGGTGAACCGGCGGGTCACATATCCCATGGCGGTGTAAGTCTTCCCGGTGACGTCGAAGGAGAAGTCCTGCACGTTCTGGCCGTCGACGAGGACGGTGCCGGTCTTCACGGCGGGATCGGTGTCGGTCGGGTTGCCCGCGAGCGCGTAGGTGACGGTGTAGGTGCCGCCGGGAGCCGTGGCGAAGGTCTGGCTCACCGCGCCGGTGCCGTTGAGGTCGACCGACTGATCGCCCTCGGCGGCCTGCCAGGTACCGGCGCCGATCAGGTCGACCGCGCCCCGGCTCACGGACCACGGCCCGATGTCCTCCCCCGGGAAGTACGGGGTGAAAAGGCCGGCGGGGGCCCTGGGGTACTCGAATCCGCCGTCGTGGAAACGGGTGACGGGCGGCACCGACGCCACCGCGCCGGAGCCGGTGCCGGCACCGGAGAGCAGGACCGCGGCGGCCACGGCGACAGCGGAAACGCGCGAGGAAAACATGGGGCACTCCCTGGGAGGTGAGCACGAGGGCCGGGCTCTCGCGATGGCGGGCGGAACACTCCCCGCCGGTCGGGCCCGGCGATCCAGGCTAAGGGGGCCGCGCGCCCCGGGTGCAGACGCTGTCAGCCGCCGTGAGCGGCGCCTATGGGGCACTGAGCAGCGCTCGTCACACCAAGGCGCCCCCTACGGCCTCCCGCGCCCCCGTCCGTACCGGAGGAGCGTCCGGGGCCGCCGGGAGAACCGCCCGCCACGGTCGCCGTGTGATCGCTCCATCACCGCCGGAGGGAGGAAGAACTGCCGGAACCCTCCGGCGAGCAGGACACGACGGGACGGGACGGGAAACGGCGCGAGGCCCGACACCCCGTGGGCCCCGGTCCGGAACGGCGTACGGTACGGACCGGGGCCCACCGGCACGGCGGCCCGGCCACCCGCTACGACAAGAACGACAAGGAATCCGTCACGAGTGGGACACGGGCGAGAGATGCTCGTGTGCCCAGTCGGCGAATGTGGTGGGCGAGATGCCCAGCGCTCGGGCGAACTCGGGCCGGGCGGGCTGGAGGACCTCGTTGTTCCAGTCATGTCCGGCGCCCCACCTCGGCATGCCCGCCGCAAGGGCATCGTCAAGGCTCATGGAGGGCACGGTCACGGGCACGCCCCACGCGGCGGACAGTGTCCGCGCGATCCGCGCCATCGTGAGCAGATCACCTGCCAGCTCCAGTTCCACTTCGTGGAACCGGTCGGGGCTGCCGATGGCGTGCGCGGCGGCCGAGCCGATGTCCTGCGTGGCCACCAGTGCCAGTTCGGTGTCGGGTCTGAGCACCGTCAGCAGGCCGCCACGGGGTCCGTTGGGCGCCAGCTGGGGCAGGTTCTCCATGAAGAACGCGGGCTTGAGCACCGTCCAGCGGGGGAAGCCCGCAGTCCGCACCGCCTCCAGGATGGCCTGCTTGGTGTCGAAGTAGCCCTCCAGCGCCGCCCAGCGGCCGTCGGCCCAGCCGGGGGCCCGGGTGTGCGCACCGACTCCACTGGTCGAGGACTGCACGAAGTGCCGCACTCCCGCCGCTTTCGCCGCGTCCATCAGGTTGGCGGCCTGCGCGAGCTCTCCCGCGAAGTCGACGCTGGTCTCGGTCATCGGCGGCATCTGCACCGAGAACACCGCGTGGACTCCCTCGACGGCCGGGCCGAGGGAGGCCGGGTCGGAGAGATCAGCCCTCACCAGCTGTGCGCCAAGCGCCTCGACGGCCCTGGCGGACTTCGAGCGGGGGTCGCGCACGAGCGCGCGCACCGGTACGTCGGCGGCCAGAAGCGCGCGGGCGGTGGCCCCGCCCTGGCGGCCGGTACCTCCGGTGACCAGGACAGTGCCGTTGTGGGTGGGCATGGTTGCTGCTCCTCACGGGCCGGAGTACAGAAACGGCGGGGCCCGCCGTTTCTCTTCCGGTAAGATATGGCGGGGCCCGCCGTTGAGCAAATGAGGAGATCATGACCGGTCAGCGATCGGATGCCCGCCGCAACTACCAGCGCATCCTCACCGTCGCCGAAGCCGAGGTCGCCACGCACGGCGCCGATGCCTCCCTGGAGCAGATCGCCCGCACCGCCGGCGTCGGATCGGCCACCGTCCGCCGTCACTTCCCCACGCGCCGCGCACTGCTCGAAGCCGTCTTCCAGGAGCGCATCGAGGGCTTGTGCGAGCACGCCCACCGGCTGAGCGGGGCCGACGACAGCCGCGCCGCGCTCCTGGAGTGGCTCCACGGTGTCGTCGTCTACGCCGTCTCCGCTCGCGGATTCGCCGACACCCTCAGCTACGAGCCACCCACCGACAAGCCCGGCCCGCACTCCTGCGCCGACATCATCGAGGCGCCCGGCACGCTCCTGCTCCAGCGAGCCATCCGCGACAAGGCGGTCAGGCCGGACGTCACCTTCCACGACCTGCTCACTCTCGCCACCGGCATCGCACTGGCCACCGAGCGCCACAGCAACCCCGCGGCCCAGGCCGATCGCCTCTTCCACCTCGCCGTCGAAGGACTCAGCCCCGCCGGGCGGGCCACCGACTCCTGAACCAGCCCGTCCAGCGGCGACAGCGGTGAAACCCGGCCCGCACGCTGCTCACCCACGCCGCAGCGGGCCGGTGCGGGCGGAAGGCAGCGTCATCGAGAATCCGGCTCCGCCTTCGCAACGAGCCAGGCGGACGAGGGCCGCCACGGTCCTTCCACGTCAGCCCAGGTCTTCTTCCCCCAGTCGGCTGCCGCCGCCTCATCGCGCGGCACGGCCCGCCGCTCCGGCCCCGGCGCCGAGACTGGCGATGGTGTTCTCCAGCAGCCGTACGGCGGCCACCGCGCGGCCCCGGCGGCGCAGCGGGGTCGCGCACACCCGGGTCGCTTCCGCCGGGACCTCCGGACGGCCCGACTTCCCGGTCGCGGCGACGGCCGCTTGGGCGTGCTGCCGGGCCCCGGCGCTGTCGGCGGCGGCCGTGGCGGCGTGATCGCCTCCTCGCCGGGGAGCGCCCAACTGGATGTTCTCGCGTGCGCTCAGGGGCCGGCGGGTGAACGATTGCGGGACCGGGGCGACGCGCTCCGACATGGTTGCCGGGCCGGCGTCGGCGAGGGGCGGGACCGTCCCACCGGACGGTGCCGCTGGAGCGGCGCGCGCCGTCCCGGGCGCGGCGGGGGTCTGCGCCACACGTACCGCCCCTACCGTCCGTGCCATCGAAAGGGACGCATCCGCTCAACCGCCGCCGCCCGTCCGCCCCTTCCGGCATCCTGCTGGCCCGAGGTGAGCCCAGGCCGTCCGGAACCCGGCGCTCAGGGCCGCACGTCCCCCGTACATGCTGATCATCCTGGGGATACTCTTCGCCGTCGCGCCCGCCGCCGTCTGGATGACGATCGCCCGCACCCGCCCCGTCGGCTTCGCGATCGGCGGCACACTGCTCGCCGGAGCCAGTCTGCTGATCGGCGTCCAGCAGGGCTGGATCGAGGCTCCCAGGCCCGATGCGCATCTCGTGTTCACAGCTCTCGCGCCCCTGCTCATCGCCTGCGGCACCAGACTGGAAGGACGGCACGAGAACCATCCTTCCCCGAAATGGATCTCCCTCCGCGACAGCGCGATCGGCTTCCTGGGAATGCAGTTCGCCCTCACCCTCGTGGTCGGCCTTCTGTACGCGCTGATGATCAGCGAAGGCTCGGACGCCCCGCCGTCCAAGGCGCTCCCCTCATTGCCGCCAGGCATCACCCTGGTCAACGAAGGGACCAGTTGCGGTTCCGGCGGCTGCTGGCGCGCCGCGACGGTCACCAGCGAGGATGGCCTGTCCCGTCCGGAAATCCTCCGCGCGATGGGCCTCCAGCAGGAGAGCTGCCGCTCCAGCGGCTGGCTGCTCGACTGGCGTGACGTGTGCGTCGGAGCCAAGGACAATGGCGAGAACGTCACCGTCTACGCCAGCTGGGGGTACTGAGGGGTGAGCCCGAAAGGGGCGGGGCCACGCGATGATCTTGTGTGCGGCGTCCCGAGGCCCCAGCGTCACGGGCACCAACCGGGAGGGCGGCGGGGGCGTTCCGGACGTTCCGGTTCTGGCGGAGATCCGGGGGGAACGGAGCAGAGCCGGCCCGGAACCCGGCTTGTGGTCGTGCCGTCCGACAAGGCGTACTCGTCCCGCGCGATCCGCGGGCATCCGCGCAGACGCGTGATCCGGGCCGTGATCCCACAGCCCGCCGACCCGACCAGACCGCCAACCCCAAACGACGGGACAGCGACGTCGGCGGGCCTCCCGGTCTTCGACCGGGAGGCCCGCAAGTACCGCAACACCGTCGAACGCCGCATCAGCAAGCTCTAGGTGCGACACGAGGTCGGAGCGCAGACCGTGACGGGACTCGGACCACGGTGCCGACGGTGATGTGCACGGCTTGGCTGCGGTGGCACTGAGCACGCAATACCAGTGGCCCACGCGCCTGGTACAGGCTGGGCGCGTGGGTTTCGCCGGGATTGTGGCGGAGCGTTAGGCTGCTGTTCGGCAGAGCCCGCCCGCCGGGAGCCGTCGCCGGCTCACGGGGCGGCGGGCCTCAGCGGGCTCCGCCGTAGGTCACCAGCAGACCGATCGCGGGCGCCGTACTGGACCCATGGCGGATCATGCCCGTTGAGGTGTAGTTGTGGCCGTTGATCTGAACCGGGTAATGCTCGGTGTTGTTCAGCTCCCTGTAGACGAGTCGGGACAGGGAGGACCAGTTGTTCTGCAGGCTGATGCCGAATCCGCCTATGTGGTAGTAGCGGTTAGTGCCGTCGAGTTCTCCGTTGTGGCTGATTGACATGGCGATTCGGCTTTCGATCCATCCGAACCGGGCCGCTTCGGAGACCGCTCCAATGAGGACCGCCATGGCGAACTTGCGAGCGCTGAAGTTGTTGGAGTTCATGTTCTGGAGATCGCTGATGGCGGCGCCGAAGCTCGGGCCTCTGTAATCTCGGTTGGCTCGATTTTGATCGGCATCGAGACTTCCGTAGGCCCCGGAGAAGGGCATGGTCCTGACCAGGGTGTTCCCGCCGGGGTAGGCGTTGAAGAATCGCGTGGCGAAGTAACCGGGAGTGTCGTTGAAGGCGAAGGTGCTGCCGTTGGCGGTGAAGGCGTCGACGTAGAGGTTGTCGAGTCGCACATAAATCGTGAGACGGTGGGGAGCCGAAATGTTGTTGTTGTCGATCACCCGTATTTCCGCGTAACGCTCGGTTTCGGTCATGGTTCTCATGAACCCGTTGGTAACATTGTGGGCGGAGAGATTCCTCAGCTCGCTCAGCATGGACCGGTACCGATTCGCGGCCGCGATATTGTTCCCATTGCCCAGGTTGGTGATGTTCCAGTTCATGACGTTCCAGTGATGGCTGGTGGCGGCTTGCGCAGGTAATGCGGAGACCAGTTGCGTACCGCCCAAGAGAGCTGCGATTGCCGTGAGTATGGCGAGGAAGCGTATCGCATGACTGCGGAAGAAGGGTTTCACCGGCATTTTTTCCTGTTCTTGAGTGAGTAGTTCCGGTTCATTCTGTCGAGGAATGGCCGGGTGGCGGGGCAGGTGTGGTGGTGCCCGTTCGGGTGTGGCCCCAACTGTATTGATTTGTTGGGCCTGTGGGCATCTGCGGACATGCCGGCGACTGGTGTTCTCGGGTCGCTACGATTGATGCTGAACAGTGCCGGAGGAGCTTGACCGCCGTGATGTGAGCGCCCCGTTTCCTGACGGCCGATTCGCTGCCCTCCGAGAGACAGGCGTCGGGCACCGGGCCCAGCCATCCGTTGTGGAAGGCGAGTTACGTGTCGTTCCCGGACCGGCGGTGAAAGGAGCCCGGGGACGACGACTCTGCGGGTGGTGGGCAGGCAAGCGGACTGGGCAGGGGGAATCGGCGCGGCCCAGTTCGCTCACCACGGTGCTTCAGGGAATGGCACGGCGTTCCGTGCAGGAATGCCATTCTCGCGATGCCGTGGTGCCGGCGGACGTCCAGTGCGCCGAAACACGTGCTGGCAGGCCGCTGCCGGACGGCGGGGGACACTCTCCAGGCCGGTCCACCGTCCGAGAATCACGCCTTGCCATCCCTCCTGTCGATTTCTCGCACGCGGCCTGATCTCTGCACCTGCGGTGGCTCTCTGAACACGCCCGGAACCGGCCGTTCTCGGCGACCGACTCCGGATGAGAAGTGCGGCGTCACTCATAGATTGGCAGACAATGAGATTCCCGGGCATCGTGGAAAACCACGAACGAAGGAGGTCCTCTTGTTCGGCGTGTCCGCCGCAGTTGACGATGGTGCGGGCGATGCCGGCGCAAGCAGGGTTCTGTTCTACCCTCGTTCGTGTCGGTGGCGGAGCCGGCGGCAGTCGGCGAGCCAGGCCACGGGTGTGTTCGCTCGGCGGCTTCCTGCGGCGGTGATGGAGCCGGTCGACCACCTCGCGCACGCCGCCGAAAGCCGGCGGGACGGCCGCCGTCAAACCGATCCTGCCCACCGGTCACCGGCGCCGGGCTCCCGCCCGTCACCACAGAAGCGGCGGTGCGCGGCAGTGAGGCTCTCGGCCAACTGCACCGCCCGGAGGGGGAGACGGGCGGGACGAGTTCGGCGAGCGGTTCAGGGATCTCGGTCGCGTCGATCTCGACACGGATGCGGCCCTTGCCGGGGCGATGGTTGGTGTACATGCGCTCGCCGGCGTGCCGGCGACACCGACGACCGTATCGCCCGTCCAGCGTCTGCGGGGCGCGCGAAGGGCGGTGGGAGGCCGGTCCCGGCAGTGCGGTGGTCGCCGGTCGCCCCCTGCCACCAACTGTCCGGTCATCCAACGACACCACCGATCGAAAGTGCTGCTGATTTATGAGACCATCCCTGTTCACTGTCGCCCTGCCCGGCCTCGGACAACTGAGCACCATGGCCAAGCCCCGGGGCATGGACTGGCTCGCGGACGAAATGAACGCGCTGAGCACCGCCGGCGTTGACATCCTGGTATGCGCGCTCACTCGGCCCGAACTCGACGAACTCGGGCTCGGGGCGGAAGAGCGGGAAGCAGTCGCCGCAGAGCTGCAATTCGTCGCGATCCCCATAGCCGACCGCACCGTCCCCGATCTCGCCACGGTTCTGCCCACACTTCGCACCCTCGCCGAACGGCTCCGCGAGGGCGCACACGTCGTTACCCACTGCCGCTTCGGCATTGGACGGGCGTCCCTCCTCGCCGCAGCACTCCTCATCCTCAACGGTGTCGATCCCGAAACAGCGTGGAACCGGCTCGAACAAGCCCGGGGCCTCGCCGTCCCGGATACCGCCGAACAACGGGAGTGGACAGGGAAACTGCTCACACATGCATGATCTCGACAACCGGATTCCACGGAAAGTGTGGGCAGTCAGGGCGCGGGTGGCGCCAGGTGATGCCTGCGGGGGGCGACGACACCGAACGTGAGCAGCGTGCCGAACAGCTTCGGCGCGGGCCGGCTGTTGCGGTGGTGCGTGACGAGCGGGCCGATGGCCGGCGTCAGGCTGTGGAGACGGTCTCCCGGCACCGGTTCGCCCCGGGGGTCCACCCGCCGGCCGAGAAGCCTTCGCCGCGAGGGTTCACGTGGTGGGAGCCGGTCACCGTCGAGCCGGACCCCGAGCGGTGGCTCACCGCCGCCCACACCAACCAGACCCTTGGTTTCCCAGTTCGACGGCGAGGAGTCCGACGGGACAAGCCCGAGCGCCGACCACCATCACCGGGCCCGGCGCCCTATCCACAGGAGCACCGCCCATCAGCGGGCGGCACTAGCCCAGGGCAGCCGGCCGGCCACCTCGCGGCCCTGGAAGCTGTCGAGTGACGCTCTGTCAGGTCTCCGCTCGGCGTGATCACCCTGTTCATCACGCCCCGAAGGGGCATTGCCGCTCAGCGGGCGGTGCGTACTCCGAAACGTGCCAGGCAGTGCCAGACCTTCTTGAGGTCCTGAAGGTTGTACCGGCCAGCGCGGGCGACATCCCCGATGACTCTGGGGTTGAGAAGGCCGTCAACGGCGATCTCAGCACCCAGGTCGACGTATTCCTGCCCCCGGTAGTGTGAGTGACGTCGTAGTTCAGCCACGCTGAGCTGAAAACCTGGGTGCCATTCGATGGGGCACGGAAGGCGATGAGCCGCGGACTCAACCTCTGTGCCGCGATAGCTCGGGTCCAGCACCAGCGCCTCGACGTCACAGCCGAACCTGACCCGTCCGTGAATCTGTGCCTCGATGTGACCGTCCAGGGCGTCCAGCCCGCCCACCTCAGCCAGCCCGATGAGCGAGCAGCGATCCGCTGTGCCGAAGTCAGACGGCTCGGTGGAACTGTCGGGGTAGCAGAACGTGGTGCGCATCAGGGTCTCGGTGGTGAGTCTGAAGTACGAAGAGCCGAACCGCGGTGCGCCACCGACCGGATCACGGCGGTAGTTCAGCGCACCGTATACAGGGCGCTGGTCATCCGGAGCATCGTCGTACGCACCGCCAAAGATGCGACTCTCCCAACGCCACCTGTCTCCACCAGGGTGGGCGGTGAGACCACCGTTGCTCGTTCCGGTCACGAACTGCGACCGGTAGGCACCGTCTTCCACCATCCGGGCCAGAGTCGGACGATCCCCTGCGGGACGGTCGGGATGGAAATGCATCGTCACCCGGAGGTCTCCGGTGAGTGGCTCTCCTCCACAGGAAGCCGCGACATACCGCAGAGCCTTCTCCTGAAGCGATACGACACTGTCAGCACCCATGCGTGGAGTGTGCACGGACGGTACTGCGCAACGCACGTCAGTTTGCGGGACAGCGACAGCCTCGCCTGAAGTCCATGGCATGGGCTCGGCGGACACCGCGTTTGCGCCGGAAGCATGGAGGATCATGACCGCGGACGGAAGGCATTTCGTCCTGCTGACCGCCTCGCCGAGGGCGTGGCTGACCGCCGACCCGGCCGCGGCCGGCCAGATCACCGACGCACGACGCCCTCGGCAAGAGCGCCGCGCCGCCCGCATCGAGGACCGCGTGCGCCAACTGCGCCACGCCGGCGATATCGCCAGCGGCGGACAACTGCTGACCGAAAGCATGATCAGCCTCAAACTCGTCGTACGACTCCTCAAAGACCGCAGCTGCACAGAAAGGCACGGCGCCCGGTTCCACCGCTCCGGGGAGCAGCGCGTGCGCGTACGCACTCAAGTGATTCGGCTGCGGCCCGCGCTGTGCACGGTGCCGCGATCCGCCGGCCGATGGCACCCGGCGACGCGGATGACGGACGGCCCGGACCGGCTGTCGGCGGGGCTCGTGAACGGCTCGGCGGGCGGACCGCACGTCGCGCCACCCCGGCCCCGTCCGGACAGCCCTGCCGGTGCGGAAGCTCGCGGCGCGGGCCGTGTCAAGGGAAGTCCGGCCGGGCTCCTCCCCGAGGCGCTCGGTCATCTGGGCGGAGGCGTGACCGCAGTCGGCGACCGCCGCCGGCTCGGGGCGGCGGGTTGGTGACACCACTCGTCGGCCTGCACTTCTGGCCTGGCTCGGGAGGCTCCCGCACCGGCCGAGGGCTCGTACCAGCACAGTGTTCTGTGCGTTCGGGGAGAGCGGTGGACCGCGTCAGGTCAGGCCCCGACAGCGCCGAACGCTCCCGGGGCGGAAGGTGACGAGCCCGACGCCCCCCGGGATGTGCGTACTCGTGGCACTCAACACCCTGTGGCTGCCCGATGGGTTCACCCGGCGGGCGCGTGCCGGGCCGGTACGGCGGCCCTGGGGCGGGAAGTGGGCCCCGGGCCGGACGCCCCTTGCCTCCGGCCCGCCGGCACGTCCGGGTCGAGCGCGCTCCGCCGAGGGGTGTCGTGCAGGTCGATGCGGACGGTCATCAGTTCGGTGGTTCCCATGACACGTACGACGACCGCGTTGAGGGCGCGCAGGGGGTGGTGGCGGCCGAGTTGCCGTTGCCGGGCGCAGGGGTCGTCGTCGGGGAGCAGATGAGCTGTGCCGTCTCTCCAGACGAAGTGCCAGCCCTGCCGGAGCCTGACGCGGACCTGCGGATTCTTCTCAATGTTGCGTACGTATCCGGCTCGCTGGCCGTGTTCGGCGATGATCCAGAAGGTGTCTCCCCGCCGGCCGTTGCCGACCGGGGTGGCGCGGCGCCGGCCGCTGACACGCCCGCGGGTCTCCAGCAGGGCGTAGCCCAGCGGCATCAGCCCGATGCGCAGCAACAGGCGGATGGGCGGGTTGATCAGATACCGCTGTACGGGGGTGACCAGGGCGCGCTTGAACCGTGCGCTGGACAGTGTCAGGGCGATATTGGCCGCGAGAGCGGCGCTGAGGGCGGCGGGCAGTACGGCGCCCCGCGGTGCGCTGGGGTCGATGAGCCACCAGGCCCACACCAGGACGGCCGCGATCGTGGTGGCGGTGAGCAGTCCGAGTGCTCTGGATGGATTGAATCGGTTATGTCCCATACGACTGTATTGTAGTCGTTATGAAGGAATCGCGTCAGGTGAAGCTTGCCGATGCCCTGCTGCGTATCGCCGCCACTCGCGGGCTCGACCAGGTCAGCGTGCGGGAGGTCGCCTCCGCCGCGGGGGTGTCCATCGGAGCGGTGCAGTACTACTTCTCGACCAAGGACGAGATGCTCGCCTTCGCCTTCCGGCAGGTGGTGGACCGCACACGCGCCCGTATCTCGGGCCTGGAGTCCGCCGCGGGGCGCCGGCGGGCGATGGGAGCCGCTCTGCGGCAGCTCCTTCCGCTGGACGCGCAGCGCCTCGCGGAATGCCGCGTCTACCTCGCCTTCGCCGCGCGCGCGACGACCTCGCCCACGCTTGCCGCCATCCAGAACGCGACCCTGGGCGCCATCCACGACGAGCTGCGGCGGACGCTCGCCTCATTCCCCGCCCCGTCCTCCGGCCACCTCGTTCTCGATCCGGCCCGGGACGCCCGGCTGCTGCTCGCCCTGGTCGACGGCCTCATGTTCGACGCGGTCACCGCTCCCACCGCACTGCCCCCGGCCAGCGCGGCCGAAGCCCTGGACATCTACCTGGAACGGCTCCTGCCGGGCAGCGACTGACCACCTCCCCTCCCCGTGTCACGTCACGAGCGCCCGGCGGACGACGCCGCGGTGGACGAACGGATTCCCGGGGCCGTGCGAGGGTGACGCGGTACGGCCCGGCTGCCTCCGACGACAGCCGGGCCGGCTCTCCGCGGTCCCTCGTCACATGCCCGGGGTCATTCGGTGACCCCGTAGTAGGCGGCGAGAAGCCGGGCGATTTGCTGGGCGTGGGGAGCGAGAGCCGGGAGGTGGGCGGCGAGCGCGGTGCGGGTCGCGTCGGTGAGCGAGGGGAGGGTGGTGGCGGCGGTGGAGACGTAGGGGTCGAGGCGGCGGATGAGTTCGTAGTTGCTGGGGATGTCGATGGTGCGCATGTCCCTGGCCAGGGAGGGGGGTGTGTCGCTGGTGACGGGAGGCAGGACGCGGGAGAGGAAGGTGACGCGGTGGAGGATGCGCCAGCAGGGGGGTTTGGTGTCGCTCTGGCGGGCCTGGCGCAGGGCGTTGGCGTTGGCGTCGTTGCTGTTCGCGAGCCAGGTGGGGTCGATGACCTTGTTGTAGAAGTCGTCGAAGTGGGTGGTGTCCTGGGCGAGGTAGAAGGTCATGAAGCGGTAGGCGTCGACCTTGCCGGGGACCAGGACGGGTTTGTCGTTGAGGTATTCGGGGGTTCCGTCGGCCCTGTACTTCTGGAGGTCGCGGTTCGGCTTGCAGATGACGTCGAGGCTGTGGCCGCGGCTGGTCTCCTGGGAGCGGCGCCGGGTCTGGGAGTAGCCGCCGCCGAAGGTGGCGTCCATCTGATAGCCGACGCCGGCGCCGGAGATGAGGATGTTGATCTCCAGCGACGCGGTGACCTTGTTGGTCCAGGTGTAGGAGCCGGAGACGGTTTCGTTGACGACGTCGATGGTGCCGGTGGTTTCGGAGAAGAAGCCTCCGTCGGCGGTCCAGACATAGGTGTTGGCGATGTTGCGGTTGGCGAACGCGCCGGCGGATTCGGTGTCCGGTTTCGCGTCGGGCTTGGCGGGGGTGATGCCGGTGAAGTTCTTGAGGATCTTCGCGGCCTGCTCGGCGGTGGGGTCGGGGTCGCCGACGCCGGTGGAGACGCTTGCGTAGAAGTTCTCCAGTTCCTGGCGCTCGCGCAGGATGCGGCGTTTGATGGCGTACGCCTCGCGGGGTTTGAAGTAGCTGTATTCGCCGTACTGGGCGGCGGTGGGGTAGGCCTCGTCGAGGATCTTGCCGCCCTGGTCGGTGAGGCCGATCGCGCCGTCGAGAGTGCCCTGCTTGGTGTACTGGGGGTTGATGGGGAAGGTGATGATGTTCCAGTCCTTGGGGATGTCCGGGTTGGGGAGCATCCGGTAGGCGACCAGGGCGCCGGTGTGCGCGAGGCGCAGGGCGTAGACGTCGGCGGTCTCGGACTGGACCAGGGCGTAGCCCTTGTTGTCGGGGAGGTAGCGCCTGCCGACGGTGGTGTTGCGGATGCCGGCCGGGGATTCCCAGTAGCCGGTGAGGGCGGCGGTGGTGTTGCGGTCGACGGTGGTGGCCTGGGAGACGGTGACCTCATTCGTCCAGGTGCTGGCGTAGTCGGTGGCGTTGGTGACGCTGCCCTTGACCTCGATGGAGACGATCGGGTTGGAGACACCGAGGCCGAGTGGCGCGGTGACCGACATGGCGCCCCATTTGGCGTTGGCCTTGACCGCTGCCTTGAAGGACATATCGAAGCGGCCGGTGCCGGCGGAGCCGAGGACGGAGGTGACCTTGTCGGCTTCCTTGAAGGTGACGCTGGAGGCTCCGGCGGGGTCGCTCTTGCCGGTGAGGTTCTCCGAGGGGACCGGGGGCGCGCCCTCGATGTAGCCGATGAGCTGGGGATCGAACTGGACCTGGCTGACCCACTCGGTGATCAGGTCACCGACCTTGTAGCCGGTGATCAAGTGCCACGCGCCGTCGGTGGTGTGCGTGTAGGCGCGTTTGAGGACACCCTGTGCCTGACCGTCGGGGGTGTACTGGAGATCGGCGTACTCCGCGGCGGCCGGCGGGCTGGAAACGCGTTCCTGGAAGAAGGTGCGGACGCCGGCGAGGGCGGAGCGGACGGCGGCGGTGTCGGCGGAGACCGGTGCGGTGGACAGGACGATCCGGGGGCGGGTGGCGTCCGTGCCGGGATCGAGGTGGTTGCCGCGCAGTGACAGGTCCGCGACGGCATCGGTGGTGGCGGTGGTGGAGTCGGAGTCGAAGGGCCAGTAGCCGAGCAGGTCCTGCTTGTCGCCCTTGAGACGGGTGAAGAGGCTGTCGAGGATCTGCTCGGGGGCGCGGGCGGTGCGCCAGAGCCGTACCTCTTCGAGAGTGCCGGTGTAGAAGTCGCCGAAGGTACCGCTGTTCTTCCGGGCGCCCAGGGTGAACTGGTCATCGCCCCAGTCGGTGAGGGGGTTGGTGACGGGGACGTCGGCGGGGATGGTCCGGCCGTTGCGGTGGAGGAGGAAGCGGCTCGCGAGCGGGTCGGGGTCGGGGGCCCAGCGGGCCCGGCGCAGTTTGAGGTCATGGCCGCCGACGGGGTCGGCGGTCGTGTTGCCCTCGTTCTCCTCGAACGTCCAGCGGGCGACGAGCCCCTCGTCGCGGGGCAGGACGGGAGTGCCGAGCTGATTGTTCTCCCGGGCCTTGCCCCAGATCCGCACCTCGCCGATCGTGCCGGTCAGACCGTGGACGGCGGCGCCGTCGCGGGCGCGCCCGATCTCCAGCGCCCCGCTGTTGCCCCGGGGGCCGGGGCCGGTGTACCGGCCGCTCTCGGGGAGAGTGACTCCCGGCAGGGGTGTGGAGGTGCCGAGGGCGAGTTCGGTACCGTCGACGACGACCCGGATGTCCTGCCATTCCGCGACATCGACCCGTTCCACGACGTCGAACTCCTGGTTCGCGGTGTTACCGGACGCGTCGGTGACGGGGAAGGTGCGCTTGCCCTTCACCTCCTGGGTCGTGCTTCCGGCCTTGCGGACGACTCCGATCCGGTGGAACCCCGCGCTGATCGCGGTGGCCGTGGTGAAGCGTCTGACGACCGGGCCCGGCTCCTCGAAGGCGAACTCCAGCCTCCCTCCGGCCAGCAGCGAGAGCTGGTAGGGGACGCCGGCGTCCGTACCCTCCCCGAGACGGCCCTTGGACACCAGGCCCTGGCGGGTGGCGGTCGAGTCGATATGGACGAAGACCTCGACGGTCAGATCATCCGTGATGTCCAGCTGATCGGCGTCGGGAGTCTCCGCCCAGGCCGCGCCGTCGAACCGCAGCGCCCACGACTGCTCGTACACCGCCGCCAGATGCGCCCACTCCCCGCTCGGGTAGCTCTCCCGTCCGGTGCGCGCCTTGTCCCCGACGGCGGCCTGCACACGGTAGGTCGTGAGTGCGGAGTCGGCTGCGGCGGGCTCGCCGTCGACCTCGCCGTGGCGGTTCTGGCCGCTGATGTCGGTGAACAGCGGCTGTCCGTCGGCATAGGGGATACCCAGCCGGTTCTTCTCGTACAGATAGGCCCCGCTGAGCCCCGTCTCGCCTGCGGTGACGCGGCGGAAGCGGTCGGCGTGGATGTCGGCCGCGGTGCGGGCCGTACTCCAGGTGCGGAACTCCGCCAGGGCGCCGGAGAAGTACTTGTACGGTGAACCTTCATCGGTGCGTCCGATGATGAGATAGTCCGAGCCCGTGGGCAGTGTGGTGGCGGTGCGGCGGGCGACCTCGATGCCATCGCGGTGGATGACCTGCGCCAGGGTGGCGCGGTCGAAGGTGACCGCCCAGTGGTGCCAGTTGCCGTCGGTGTAGGCACCGCTGGTGGTGAGGGTCTGCGCGGTGCTCCCGTAACCCACGGTGAAGCTGAACTTCCCCTCCGGGGTGAAGCCCACGGACAGACCGGTCCACCTGCTCGCGACGATGGTGTCGACGACGGTACGGCCGGTGGTGCGCTGGAGCCAGCACTCGATGGTGAAGGCCGTCTGCGTGGGGTCCAGATCCCGGATCGCGATGTCGTCGTTGGTGCCGTCCAGCAGTATCCCGCCCCGTACGGGGTCTCCGGGGACCAGGGCGAGCGCCGCCTTGGTCTGTCCCCGGTGGAGATGCAGGAGCCGGGCCCGGGCGCCGGGTGCCCTGCCGGGGTTGATCCACGCTTCGGCGGTCAGGTCTCCGGCCGGGGTGGCGACCTGGTCCAGCCGGCTGTCCGGCAGGGTGAGGCGCTGAGCGATGCCGTCGAAGTCGAAGGCCCGGCCCGGGGAGTCCCCCCGCCACCTGGAGCCGTACCCTGAGGCCCGCGGTGCCGCCGTGCCGTTGGGTACGGGAAGATCGGCGCCGGCCGCTCCGACAGTGATCCACCGGGACCCCCCGGCGAGTGAGGCGCCGGGGCGGGAGGCCGTGGCCAGGGAGATGTCGTAGCGGACCAGGGCCCCCGCCGCCCCCGCCGTGCCGCCTGCCGCCGGAGCGGGGAACACGGTCACCGTGGTCGCACCCGGCTCCACGGCGCTGGTCACCCGGTGGCAGGCGCCCCCGATCCGCAGATATCCGGCGGCGGGCAGCGCGACCGGGACGCCTGCGGCGAAGGTGACCGTACCGCCCTGGACCGAGGCCACCGTCCCCACGGGGACGCCCTCCGAGGGCGCCCCGTTGACGACCGCGGCGAGCTCCCCCGCCGCGCGGGGCAGCCCGCGGAATGATTCGCTCTCCGCGCCCCTCGTGACCGTCAGATCGCACAGCTCCGCGACCGCGGCCCCGTTCACCGTGTGATCGGTGACGGTGATGCTCGTGGTCCTCGGGCTCAGGTCCACACCGGGGTCCCGGGCGGTCAGCAGCACGGTCTGCCCGCCACCGGTCAGCTGCTGCGCGCCCCGCAGCGTGCCGGTGTCGAGATAGGCGGCGAAGAACTGGCCATTGGACCCCTGGAAGTAGAGCGCGACCCGGCCGGCCGCCCCGTCCATCACCGACGGCGTGGCGGAGGTCCGGGCGAATGTGAGCAGCGCACCCGCGCTGCTCAGCCCGCGCACATCGACAGCGATGTGGGGGACGGGCAGGACCAGGTCGGCCTCGCCCAGCAGCGCGGCGGTACGGCGGGCCAGTTCCTCGCGGGCGGGCGGGATCTCGGCCCGCTTGGCGACGAGGTCGCTGTTGCGCTGGGCGAGGAGCCCGTCGATCACGACGATGCGGTCGGCCTTGGCCTGGAGCGTCGTGTCCGGGACGACCCCCACCTTCTCGACCGTGTAACCGACCGCCGTGCCCTCGTCGGTGAACTGCCAGAAGGAGAAGATGCCCATCCAGACGTCCTGCCCGGCGTTCTGGAGCTGCACGCTGGTGCTCCATGAGCCGCGGACGTACCACTGCTGGTGCACTTCGGAGGTGTTGAGGGGCTGGAACTCGGCACCGTGGTGGGAACGGTAGACAGTCTGCACACCCATGCCCGGTGCGCTCTCGTTCACCAGCGCGTAGGTCGGGTTGCCGTACCGGGAGGCCGTGCCGGCCCGCACCAGCCGCCATCGGGTGTGGGGCGCGTTGGTGCCCACGGGCCCGATCAGGGTCGCCTGTGTCAGGCCCCCGTTCGAGGGACCCAGGACACCGAAGGCGCTGGAGAGTCTGACGATCCAGCGGGTCGGGTCGCCGGCGGCGGCGTTGTTGGATGCCGTTATCGCCTGTTCCAGGGTCGCCTTCTCCGAGGTCAGGGCGGTGATCTCGTTCTCGATGGCGATGGCCTGCTGCTCCAGGCCGGTGAGGATCTGCTGCTGGGCGCTGACCAGGTCGCTGGTCTGCTCGACGGGGCGGCCGAGTTCGGCGAGGGCGACGACATCGGGGATGTCGGCGAGGCGTCCGTCGATGCCGACGCCGAAATCGACGGCGGCGACATGGGCATCGGCCGTGGCGTTGCCGGAGGGGCGGGTGGCACAGGCCAGCAGGACCCGCGCGTTGCGCTTGGCGGGCTTGGGCGCGTCTCCCTGGTCGGCGACCGCGTCCTCCTGCTGGTAGTAGAGAGCGGAGCTGAGTCCGGAGACGATGTCACGGCCGCCGAGGGCGAAACTGTCGCGGCGAACTCCGGGGTGTTCGCCGACGGGAGCCTGGGAGGTCACCCACTGCGGGGCGCTGTCCAGGTTGGCGTGGGCGGCGGTGTCGGTCTGGTCGTAGGCGGTGGTGCCGCTGCCCTCGTCGAAGCGGTAGTAGGCCACCAGCCCCGGTTCGTTGCCGATCAGCCGGTAGCGGCTGCTGTCGGCGATCTCGCTCTGGCCGCGTGCCCGGTTCCAGATCCGCACCTCGTCGATGACGCCGCTGTAGTGCGGGCCGCCCGCCTTGGCCCCGATGTGCAGCAGCGCCGAACCGTCCCCGTTGCTCGGGAGGGGCTTGTCGCCGCCGAACTCACCGTTGACGTACAGGGTCGCGGTGGTGCCGTCGAAGGAGGCGGCGATGTGCGCCCAGGTGTCCGCCGGGATGTTCTGGAGAGAGGTGAGAGTACCGCCGCTGTGGTCCAGTGCCACCTGGCCGGTGCCGGTGACCCGCAGCTGGAAGCCGCCCTGGCCCGCGGCGCCGGACCAGCGCGCGAGCACCGGGCCGCCCGCCCCCCGCGGCCTGACCCATGCCTCCACCGCGTAGGCGCGGCCCTGGAACTTCAGCGCGGGCGCGTCCCCCATGTTCAGATAGTGGGAGGACCCGTTGAACCGGAGCGCGGTCTCGGGGTGCGGGACATCGGGGGTGACGGGGACCAGCGGGAGGCTGGTGAACGGGCAGATCCCGGGCTGCCGCTCGTACACCGATCCCCGGTACCGCGGGTCGGGGCTGGTCCAGTAGCGGCTGCCCTGGGTGTTGAACAGCCCCTCCGGGGTCTGTTCGATACTGAAGGCGTCGATCCGCCCGGTGACCTTGTTGTGGGCGAAGAACTGCCACCGCTGCCGGCCCTGGACCGCGGTGGGGACGAGGACGGCGGTGAACCGGCCGCCGGTCAGGTTCCGGATCAGGTCCAGCCCTGGGTCGGCTCGAAGAACGGCCTGCCGTCCATGTCGGACGCGCCCAGACTGTCCTTCTCCGACGCCGGAAGCGTCTTGTGCCGGCTCCGCTTGAAACGCACCTCCGACACCGGCTTCAACTCGCCCCCGACCAGCAGGAACCGGTCACACAGCAGCGTCCCGTCCACCACCGGCACCGCGACCTGCGCGCCGCCCGCCGTCTGCACATCCACCCGGGAACGGTCCCCCGTGGAACCGGACCCTTGCTTGAGAGGGAATACGGCGTCCGTGTGATCCCGGCCGATCGCCTGTCGCAGCACGACGACATGGGAGCCGTCGGAGAGGACCTGGAACGGCGCGCCGGGCGCCGTGAGACGCGCGGTCGAGGACAGAAACGTGTCGGTCTCTGCCGGCTCCAGGGCCTCGTCCGCCTTCGCCTCGGCCCGGCCGCCCTTCTTCACCACCGGCATCACGGTCGCCCCCACGACCGCGTAGCCGACCTTCACCACCTCTGTGGGGAACGGCAACTCGACCGGGTTCTCCGACCAGTACGCCGCGTCCAGCTCCCCCTTCTCCTCGTCGAAGGAGGAGAGGTCCAGGACCGTGTAGACGATTCTGCGCCGGTCGTCGAGTGCGAAGGAGAGCACCGTGCCCTGGTGGCGCACCATCGTCGTGTGCGTGTAGACGCGGTCGCTGTAGATCTTCACCAGACTCTGATCAGCCGTGGTCATGGGCCATCCGTCCTCGGACAGGCCGCCCCTGTACCAGGGGCGGGGCGGGCGGGAGGAGCATGTGCCGGGTGGGAGAGGCCAAGTCGCCCCAGGGGCGGCGGAGACGCGGTCACGACAGGCCCGGCACAGCAGACCACAGCCCTGCCCCACCGAAATATCGAACAGAACACCAAAGCCGGTCGAACGCTCAGGGAATGGCGCATACCTCATCACTTCATCGGACAAGCACCGCCACCCGCCCGCACCGACGGCTCCGCCCGGACACGCCCGCCGCCGGGCCGCGCCTTCACCACACCTCCGTCAACCACGGCGACACGCGACCGGCTCCACCCCGGCGGCCGTCCGCACATGGCGCTCAACAGCGCCGTCGAGCCCCCGGCGCTGCGAGCGGGAATGGCCTGAACCCCTGTTCGCCACGGTTCGGCGGCTTTCGCTGCCTCAGCTGCCTTCGCGGCAGCAGTTCGGCCGCGCCCGGGCGGGTGCCCGGCCGGTGGGGGCAGCGGTCACGGAGCGCGCTGCCCCCGACATGCCGGTGCCGGCTCGCCACGCCGGCCGCCACCGCCGATCCTGTCGATCTCCACCACCACACCCCCGGTGCCTGGGCGGACCGGGCGCTGCCCGCAGTCGCGGTGCCGCTGCTCGCCGAGCCCCCGCCCTCCCGGCTGCCGAGGACGCCGCGCTCGCCCGGATGGTCGGCGTGGTGCGCGTGCTGCGCCTGTCCGACCCCGGCACCGGCACGAGGTCCCTGCCCTGCCATCGGTCGCTCCGGTCGGGGCCCGGTGTCTACTCGGGAACACCCTGGAAGCCGGTCAGCAGGGTGTCGAGGATTTCCTGAGCCCCGGTGTACGCCGGGGCGCTCGGCTGCTCGCCGGGTGCCGGGGTCGGGTCCGAGGGACTGCTCCCGGCGACTTTGAGCACCTCGACGAGGAAGCGGCCGTTCGTGCCGTAGACCAGAGCCTGGCCGTACTCCAGGGACACGTCGGCCGGTGCGAGGGGGTTGCTCGGCGTGTTGGGCGGACTGTAGCCGGGGGCGATCCTGCCGTCCGGCCCGGTGCTCCAGTCGGGCCCGGGTGACGGCGGCGCAGCCCGGTACCGGGCGTCACTGATGACGGCCACCCCCGGGCCGTGCCTGCCCGTGGTGGTGCGCGCGGCGGTGGTGACCGGAGCCTGGGAGCGGGAGAGGGTGGATGCCGGGGGGTGGACGCTGCGGGGGCCGCAGTCGCGGGCCGCGGTCAGCACCTCGGTGAGCAGTTCGGCCTTGTCGGCCCGGCGGGGCAGGAGGTAGATGCTGACGGTGAATCCGGGGTCGAGCCGCTGCGACCGCAGTTCGTACAGGGCGGGTACGGACACCGGTTTGCGTGTGGCCGCTCCCTTGTCGGTGACGCGCGCGTCGCGGTCCCGCTCCACCAGTCGGCAGGGCGCGATCCCCAGGGGCCGGTCCGGCCTGGGGCGGTGGACCACGCCGTCCCTCAGTGCGGAGACTCTCCGGTCCAGTTGGGAGTCCATGATTCGCTGCATGTAGGAGGGTTCGAACTCGTCCTCGGAGGCAGCCGGGGTCGGCGCCCCGTCCGAGGAGGTGCACCCGCTCACCAGCAGACCGCCCAGAACCGCCGCCGTCGATAAGAGCCGGCCTATTCGCATGCCCCGACGATACGGCAACCACCCCTGCCGGTGTCACGGAAACCATTTGCTGGATGGCGGAGTCAAGTTCGGCCGCGATCCGCGCGGTCATCGGCCAGTGGCCTTGCGGGCGCGGGGTCGAGGCGACTGCGTCCGAAGATCCTTTTCTGCTTTGTCTGCTGGTAGCCTCAAAGGCCAAAATGCCTGGTCCCTCTGCTGGTTGTGGACCGGCTCTGCGCCTTTCTCTTCACTTGGAGATTCCTTGACGACATACGAGCCTTTCGCCACACCGGGTGTGCAGGTGTGCTCCCTCAAGGTGACCGCGCATCAGGAGATCGCGGCGGGGACCACGTACAGGATCGTCCGATTCCCCTTTGGCGCGGACGAGTCCTCGGACCGGTTCCAGATGCACGAGGAACTGCAGCCGGACGGCCAGAGCGTGGGCAATTGGGCGGGGGACGACCGCAGCGGCCTCATCTGGCCGTCACGATCCGGGTGGGGCCAGCTCTACGCGATGATCCAGTGGGAGGCCGCGAGCCCTGCGGGCGGCTACACCGAGCTGCGGGACCAATTCGTCCGCAGCCCGCTCACCGCCCCCGACACCACGGCGACCGATCATCGCGCGCCGACGCCCGGCGGCCAGTACTTCACCAAGGGCCACGGCATGTTCGTCACCCCCGGCGTGCCGATCGCCCTGCGGGTGATGCACAACGACGCCAGCCCGCGGAATCTGATCCTCGCGGAGTTCAAGCTCGTCATTCATGAGGCGGCCTGAGCGATCGGTGGGGGCAGGGGTGGCCGGGTCCGCCGTACTGTCCGCCCGTCATTGCCGGGTGGCGGTGTCGTTGTGGCCCACGGCCCGTTCGAGCGATGCCCGGGTGGCCGCGACGGGATCTGCGAGCCCGCGCCTGGTGGCGGAGGCCGCGCGGACGGGCCGCGGCCCCGAACCCGCTGTCCGGGTCCCCGGTCCAGCTCTGGACGGTGGTGCGGTTGCGTCCGCCGTGCTGGGCGATGTGGATGGTCCAGCCGTCGATCTTGGAGACGACCCCCGCGTGGTTCCAGCGCCGGTGGGTGGTGCACCAGGCGAAGGCGATGTCCCCGGGCCGGACATCGAGCAGGGATAGCGCCTTGCCCTTGCGGTGCTGCTCGAGGTGGGTGCGGAGTTGGGCGGTGACGGTCCGGGTGACGCTGTCCCCGTGCTGCAAGCCGAGTGGTGTCCGCCTGCCATGACCCGGATGCCGGGGTCGAGCCCGGCCGCGATCCTTGCGGTCGGACAGTGGGTCGGGGCCGCGCAGGTTGAACCCGACCCAGCGCGGACGGAGCGGGTTGACGAGCTCCGCGGTGCGCCGGATGCCGAAGCCGTGTGCTTCGGCGTCCAGGACGCCGACGTTGTGCCCGGCCTGCCGGGCGAAGGTGGCGATGTAGCCCATGCCGAGGACCGGCAGCGTGCAGTCGTTGACGCGGGCCCGCCGGTCGTAGCCCCGCAGGGGCGCGTTGACGAACAGGCAGCCGAGCAGCCGGTCCGGTTCGGCTCCGGCGATCAGGTCGTGGTCACCGGCCGGCGTGTTCTGAGGTACGGGCCTGGGACCCCCAGGTGAGTGTCGTCAGGGTGAGAGCGTGCAGAGCGCCGGCCTCAGGCCCGCGATGCGGCGCCACTCCTCCTCGAAGGACCTGCCGGTCCTGTCGCCGAGAGGCCAGTCGCAGGACGGCGCGATGCGCGCCGCCCAGGTCCGCACAGCGAGGTCTGCGTGCGGGTGGACGGCGGAGTCACCGGTGAAGTCGGCCGCGGCGTGCGGGGCCCATTGTCTGGGCCGTCCAGGGCCCCACCCCCGGGATCGTGCCGAGCGCCTCCGCGACGAGCCCGGCGGGCGCGAGCCGCTCCCGCTCCTGTCCGTGGCGCGGGATCGCTTCCGCGGCGGCCCGCAGCATGGGCCGGTGGAGCCTGGCTCCCACCGTCGCGAACTCCTCATCGGTCAGACCCGGGACCGGCTCCGGGCCCGGTGCGGGATGCCGGGTCCGACCGCCCGCGGACACCGGGGCACCGTAGCTCTCGCACCAGCGCCGGTAGAGCGCGCGCTTGGCCGGCACGCACGATCTGCCGCGGCACCGCTGTGGTGACCGCGTCCCACAACGACGGCGCGGACAGCCGCACGACCGGCCCCAGACCGATGAGCCCGGTGCGGAGCGCGGCCGGGACACCCGCCGGGAGGACTGCCGGGTCCGCGCTGACAGCTTGCGGCTTGACATCCTCGCCACCCGACACGCACCTGAGCGACGGCCCGGCCGGCCCGGAGACGGCCATCCACGTCCCGCCTCCCGACCGCAGGGCACGCGCCCAGGTCCCGTCGGCATCCTCGGTCCAGGCCGGATGGTCGGTGGCCGGCACGGTACTCATCAAAGACTCCCCGGTCGCGGGGCGGTGCTCCCCGCCGGCATGCCGCTCCAGGGCGAGAGCTGTGGGCGGAAGCGGCAACCCGGGGACCTCTGCCCTGGGCGGAGGCCCTGTGTCGCGGCGCCTCGCTCACCCACACGCATGAGCCCACCAACAGGCCGTCCCGCCTCCACACCCTGCGCCTGCGGGATGTACCGCGGGCCTCGCGCCGCCCGGCTTCACGGCCGGGATCTCGGCGCCACGCACGTCCCGGAAGGGAGTCCGTCTGACTTTCGGGTCAGAACGGATGCTGAGAACGCATCCGGGGTCGGCGAGGGCTCAGCGGCATACTGCCGCACTCACCCGCGCCAAGTACGTTGCGCGACATGCGAGGTGACATGCATGAGGCACGTGCCAATACTTCATTGCATGTGCTGAGGGGGTCCATGGAAACATCTGATCTGACGGGCGACAGCCTGGTGAAAGTCCTGGCGGCCCTCGCCAGTCCGCACCGGACGCGTGTACTCGCCGCCCTGGCAACAGGCCCCACCTACGTGAGCCAACTGGCTCGGGACCTGGGGATCAGCAGGGCGCTGCTCCAGGTGCACCTCAAACGGCTGCAGGCGGCCGGCCTGGTCTCGGACCGCATCGAGGTGTCGGATGACGGCAAGGCGATGAAGTTCTACGAAGTGGTGCCGTTCGCGCTGTGCCTCACGCCGCGGACACTCGCCACCGCGTCCGAGTCGCTGACCGGCAATGCCGACCGCGGCGAAACCGCAGAGAAGGAGAACTGAAGCACATGTCCGATTGGCTCATCGAAGAGTTGGCCCTCTTCCTCGTGGTCGGCGCCGTGCTGGTGGCCGCGATCTGGCTGATGGCGGTCAAGGAGCGCTCGAAGGCAGAGCTGGCCAGGGACACCGGCTACCGCACGATCGCGGAGCGGGCAGTCGCAGCCCAGGAAGCCACTCAGCACGACCTGGCCAGCATGGATGCCCGGATGGCCAGGATCGAACGCATTCTCAAGGATGTGGACTGAGTCATCCGCGCCGTACCCTGGCAGACGCTGGCGGCTACGGGGTGCCGACCTCAGCGGGGCCCGCCGCTGGTCAGTTCCTCCGGACCGTCCTCGTCGGCGGGCCCGGGTCCCGCTGTGGCCCCAGAGCGCGGTCCGCGAGCTGAGTGCTGCGTCCCGTGGACTGCGGCCCGTGCACCGCCTGTGTCTGCAACCCGGCCGTCACCCGGATTCCGCCGTCCCCGAACCGGCCGCGTGAGGCGATCAACGGGCACATCGGGGAGGCATCAGACCCCAAGAAGCCCCCTGCCCGCCGACTGCGCAGGACAACCGCCCCCGGACAGGGGGCGAAGCGGACGAGGAGGGCTGATCCGGCGCGCGAAGAGACCATACGGCGACTGCCCCTGGCGCCGAGACGTGGGGCCCGGGAAGTTCACCAGAGAGCGCTACGACTCCTTTGCGACACACCCCGCGGCAGCCGGAGATCGTCGAGAGCTCTGCCGCTTGCCTCGCGCAGGGGCTGTTCGCCTGCCACATGATCAAGGAGAACGATGTCGCGTGCGCGGGCTGGCTCGCCGTCGCCGGGAACCAGCATCTGACCGTGCGTCACGCCCCGGCGCGCGGCCTTCCGCCCGGCCACGTACTGAAGCCCGGTGACGGCTGGCCGCCTCTGTTCGACGACTTCGACCAGATGGCCGACCGTCAGGCCCCGCCCCAGCCCCGACCCCGCAGGAGAAACGTCCCCGGTGACCGAACCCTTCCGCGTCGGACACCCCCGGCAGAACGCTGATGCTGCTCGCCACGGTTCCAGCGGAGTCCATCCGGCCCGGCGGAGGCCCCACATGGCCACGGCATGGCCCTGGATACGCGGACCGGGCCGCGGTGTCACGCCTGCGAGAGCCGGGCAGATCGGCCGCAGCTACTCGTTCGGGTGATTTGCGCTGTGCCGGGACGATACCGGTTCTGGGCGGGCAGGCTTCACGGAGCCGAATCCGTGAGGTGAAATGGTGGGATTTTCACGTGAGTACGGGCACGGGATCAGTGAGGGGCCGACTCCGGCGGACAGGGCGGGGGTGCCTGTTCTGCCGTATCCGAGCGGCTGGTCCGCGCTGGCGTTCTCCACCGAGGTGCGGGCGGGCGTTGTCCTGACCCGGCCGCTCGCGGGTGAGGACGTGGTGCTGTACCGGTTGCGGACGGGGACGGTTCGGGCCGTGCGTCCCTACTGTCCGCACCTGGGTGCGCATCTCGGTCTGGGGCGGATGGAGGGGGACGATCTGGTGTGTCCGTTCCATCTCTTCGCGTTCGGCCCCGACGGAGCGTGCGTGCGGACGGGCTACGGCACCCCACCGCCCAGGTCGGAGCTGGACACGCTGCCGGTGCGCGAAGCCAACGGGGCCGTCTTCGTGTGGCGGCACCACGACGGACGTGCCCCGGACTGGTCGATCCCCGACTGGCATGTGATCGGCCACCTGCCCGCCCGCAGCGCTGTGTGGGAACTGGCGGGGCATGTGCAGGAGGTGATCGAGAACTCGGTGGACGTCGGGCACTTCGCCACGCTCCACGGCTGGAAGAAGGCAGACGTCGGCGGGCCCGTCGCCTATGACGGAGCCGGCTTCCATGTGTCGCTACGGGCACATGAGTCGGCGCCGCTGCTGGGAGACTTCACGGTCGAGGTGGAGGTGGACGGATACGGGCTGGGGTGTCTGCACGCCGATGTGTACACACCGCAGGTGGGTCTACGGGTGTGCACGACGGTGATGCCGACCGCGATCGGCCCCAACCGGATGCAGTTCCGGCAGCTGAACCGGCTCGCGTTCAGCCAACCGGGACGGCTGCCGGGCCCGCTCTCCCGGGCGGTGAGCCGGACTGCCGCACGGCTGCTGAACCGTACGGTCTTCCGTGCCAGCTGCGAATTCACCGCCGCGGACTTCCCCATCTGGCACCACAAGCAGTACCGGCAGCCACCCCGCCTCGCCCAGGGCGACGGACCGATCGGCCCTTTCAGACACTGGGCACGCCGCTTCTACCCCCACCCGAAGTAGGCGACCACAGCACCCCCCGGGCCCTGAACCACAGCCCGAGAAGCCTGGCTGACCGTTCCGTTGAGCAGCCAGGACAGGTCGGGGCTCGCGAGGGGACACGCACGGCGATGGATCTGGGGCCACCTGTTCGTGCACTCGGTACCGCGCGTGCACATGCTCGAAGCCACCCGCGCCAACGCCGACGTGCTCGCCCCCGGCCGCCTGTCCTTCACCACCTGCCTGCGCGTCGCCCTGACGCCGCCGGCGGACTCTTCCCCTCGCCACCGCCGCCCACTCCGACTGATGCTCGACGAACTCCTCGCCAACCTCAATCCACCCCGGCGAACCGGACGCCCCCGCGCGCCATCAAACGCATCATCTGCGGCTCCCTCATCAAGAAACCCGGCGAACGCGAACACTCCACACCACCGCGCAGCTTCAACCTCCCACCAGCCGAACGAGCCTCTCAGCTCACGAGATGGCACGACGTAGAGCTTTGGTGGGACTCACTCCGGATCCGTCTACGGAAAAGACCGCGGACGAATAGCGTGGCAACGCGCATATCGTCATCGCAGGTGCCCATAGCCGGGTCGGCCTCATCCTTTCCCGGCTGCTCGTGGGCCGGGAACACCAGGTCTCCGGGATCATCCGCCACCCGGAGCAGGCGAACACGGTCCACGCGGCCGGCGCCGGGGCCGTGCTCCTGGATCTGTCCGACACCCCGGCGGAGCGGCTGGCGGAACGACTCGACGGCGCGGACGCAGTGGTCTTCGCCGCAGGCGTCGGTCTCGGCGACGCCCCGGGCCGGGCGAACCCCGTCGACGGCGTGGCGGCCCTGACGCTCGCGGACGCGGCGCGGCTCACGGGTGTCCGGCGCTGCGTCATGCTCTCCTCCATGGCCCCCGGCCCCGCCGCCCACTACCCCAGGAACCCGCTGGTCGAGACGTACCTGCGGGCCAAGGGCGAGGTCGACGAGGAGCTACTGGCCCGGCCCGCCCTGGACTGCACCGTCCTACGGCCCGCCTGGTTCCGGGACGGCCCCGGCGCCGGACTCGTCCGCCTCGCCACCACCACCGGCCCCGGCGAGATCGACCGCGCCGATGCCGCCGCCGTCCTCGCCGCGCTGCTCGACACCCCCGCCACGGCCGGGCTGACCCTGGAACTGGTCTCCGGCACCACCCCTGTCGCCGAAGCGGTCACGGCCGCCGCACTCCAGCGCTGAACCGACGCTGAGCCGGCGCCACGGAATGCGCGGGCCCGCCGGATGCACCCGGGCCGGCAACCCCGACACTCACCACATCACGCAACTCGGGCCCCACGAGAGCTTCTGAACATCCGTCATACACGATGCAGGGGCCGGCTTGGCCCGTCACTATGGCGAGTGGGTGCCGCGCAGTCGGCGCAGGAGAAAGCCGAGGCCATCCACGACCTGGCGGCCGATGAGCAGGTCGCGGTCCGGGTGGCCGCCGACCTGCTGCGCCGCCCGGCGGTAGCCGAACGAGCCGCGGCCGATGACACGGCCAGGCATCTGTTCAACCGTGCACAGAACGACCGCCTCATCGGTCGCCGGAGCGGCACCTCAGCGGCACGGCTGGTGCGAGAACCAGCACTGGAGCGCGACCCCGTCAGGTTCAAGGACGGGTTCCTGCGGAACTGGCGAAGCCTCCGGTGCCGGCCGGATACGCAGGCGTACCGGGCCGGACAGCGGAGGCTTCGCCGGGCCGTGCCCCTCGGCGGAGAGCGGTCGCACGGCCGGTCGGTGGGGCGGGACGCGGGGCCCACGGGAGGGGGGCGCGGGCTCATTGGACCGCTTCACCGGACCCGTACCGGGGGCAGCTGCGGCGGGGATGGTGTCCGGGGCCTCACGGAGCGGGCCCGGACGCGTCCGTCAGAGGGGCGCCCGGACGGTCACAGGGTCCAGTTCCAGGCGTAGATGCGGTTCGGGTTGACATCGCCGTACGCGTAGCCGGGGCTGAGGACCCCGATCTGCCACACGCCGATGCAGGAACCGCCCCGGTACAGGGCCATGTTCCCGTTGGTCCGGTTGTAGGCGCTGCGCGGCGCGGAAGCCCCCTGCGGCACCGCGCCCTGGCACTGCAGACCGTTGGACGGCTTGGCCAGGGCCCAGCCGTTCCCGGAGAAGTTCGCGCCCTCCCAGAAGCACATCGCGCCGTCAGGACACTGCTCCGGCCCCCGCGCGCCGCTCGGCAGGGCGATGGCACCGGCGGGCAGGACGGACACGGCGGCCTTGACCGGAGTGTCGCTCCCGGCCGGGGCGGACTGGGCCGGGGCGGCGGTCGCACCGAGAGCCAGCACGACGGCGCCGACGGCGCTCGCGATGGCCGTTACGGCCCTCGTCCTCGACGTACGGATCATGGCGTACTCCTTCACATTCCCCGCACGGAGGACATGTCCGTGCCAGGGCCAACGGCCCGACTGATGAAGGGCCGCCCAGAGCACACCAGCCCCCGCGCCGCGCCGATAGCCCTCGATCGGACGCATCACTCGTCCGAGCGATAAAATGCGCTTGTATGACTATGGCGGACATACGGAAGCCCCTTCCGGCCGGGGAAAACAGCCTTTGGATCAAGGGCTGCCCGCGACGGATGTCAATGCCTCACATCTGGGAATCACCCCTGTGCGAAGGCTGATTGATCTCCGGCATCCGCTGGTTCCCTGACGCGCGGCGCCCGATCGGTCAACCGAATGGCTACTTCCACATCGACGGCGCACACGCCATCCCTTCATCGATTTCCGCGCCCGGCACACCACCCCGGGCACGCGCGCCACTGATGCCCGTCGCGGATGGCCAGGTGCTCAGCGACTGGTGGCAGCGCAGGGCGCGCGGCGCCGGCGAGGCGTCGCCCAGGGCGGCCGGCTCGCACAGCACGGGACTGGAACTGCCCGTGCTGTGCGAGCCGGCAACGGCACTACCAGGTGCTCGCCGACCTGGTCGACGCCGACGGCCACCTCTCCCACATCGCCCCCAGCGTCATGCTCGACGGCGACGACATCGACACCTGGAGGTGGCGGCTGCAGGAACCGGGCACCTGGGCGCGGCTCCTGCCCGAACAGCGCGACCGCCTGGAGGCGCTGGGCATGCGGGGCGCGGCCCTCCCCGTGGCGGCCATCGTCCCGGCGGACACATGCGGTGGAGGAGGGCGAACCGCCCCTCAGGGCATGGCCAGTCGAGCGCTTCCCGGCAAGCCGCCTGAGGCGGCTTTTCGGGATTGGAGACGGATTCTCATCACCGCCGAATGCCGTGGCCGCCTCCTCCACCTGGTCGGCCAAGGCCCGCCGGGCCTCGGGGGACATCCACCGCGCGCACGGCGACAGCACCTGCCGCACGACCTCCCCTCCGTGAAGTCGCCAGCCGCAGGCGGCGAACGGGATGACCGCGTACCGACGTATCGTCATACCGGATCGGCGCCGTAGGAATCTGCGCGCACAACGGGCGCCGTGCATCGTGAGAGGCACGAAATGCCCGGCGCCGGTCTCGACGACATCCTCGTCGTCCGGCCCGAGCTGGAGTCCCTGCGGGCCACCCCGCCGCTCGACGCGCCGGCTTCCGCATCCCCGGCGGCCTGGGTCGTCTCTTTCGGATCGTGCCGGGCTCGCGAGCCCTGGTGCCGCGCCCCGCCGCGCTGTCGTCGGTCGCCGACGCTCCGCGTGGGCTCCCTCCTCCGCCTCGCGATCCACGGCACCGGACCCCGCTCACCGGTCCGGCCCGATCCGAAAGAAACTCCCTGCCCCGCTACGTCACCGGGGACGCCGCCGGGATCGCCCAGGGCATCGTCCTGGCCACCATCGCCGCCATCGCCGCCGCGCCCGCCGTCACCCGCACCGGCGCCGTCCGGCTGGCCGGAGCTGGGACAGGCCCCGGCGCGCTGAAGACTCGAGTGGATGGCCCGAGAGGGATCAACGCGCACGACCTGGGTCCGAGGACGGCCCGTGCGGCGGATTCTCGTGTTGTGCCAGCAGACTGGTGATCCCTGCACGGACGAACTCTCGTGCCTGCTCGGCGCGTTGGGCCCGCCAGTCGGCAGAGGCAGACGGGTCCTTCTGGCGGTCCTTCCCGTATCTGCGTTGGCGGATGTCATCCACGACTCCTGCCGGTGCTCCCATGGAGCGCAGTTCTTCGAGGGCTTGTCCTTTGGTGATCAACTGGCCATTGCGCAGGGTCACCGATGCTCTCGCGAAGGTCAGCATCCCCAGGTCCACCCAGATGTCCTGGAGCCACAGTCCGGCCTTGGCGCTGCCTGTCACAGGCAGCCAGTAGTCCTCCAGCTCGGCCCGGATGAACTCGGCGAGCTCTTGATCGCTAACCCTGGGCAGCAGGCCGGCCGGTGGCGGTCCGCTCAGGACAACCGCCCCCAGGGCCAGTTCGCGCCGGCTCACAGGAGAGACGGGACGCTCGAACCACTCGCCCTGAGCCCAGGTCGGATGTTCCTGCGCCGTATCGGACTCGCGCCCCCGGGGCACATAGGTGCAGTGCAGGGCCCGGGCAAGAGGGACGTCGGCGATCAAACGCCCATGCACAACTCGCAGTTCCTCTTGCTGCACGTCATGGAGTTCCGTACCGACCAGCGCCACCAGATCCAGATCACTCCGCCCGTGCTGGTAGTCCCCCAGAGCCAGCGATCCATGCGCCCAGAGAGCGGCCAGAGGCACTACGCCTCCGACATCGGACGTGAAGCGTGCAAGCAGAGGCTTCACATCACCGGGGAGGTCGCGCACCGAGGTCGTTCCTGTGCGGAAGTCGCCGATCGCGGCGGAGGAGCCGAGCGGGTGTTCCCGGATCTGATCCTGTTCTTCAGCGGACAACTTGGAGCTCCTTCTTCTGCCTGTTCCCCGGGTTGAGACTACTGGGCACCCCGGACTGAGACGGGGCGACCTGGCGGACTGTGGCCGTCGGTACGTGGTAAATGCGTTGGCGTGCCGCGCCAGGCCTTTCGGGTCGGGATTCGAGGCGGCCCGTGGTCCAGCCGGCCGCTTCCAGACGCTTGAGTTGCCGGCAGAAGATGTTGAGCCATGGGCTGCCCCGGGTCACCTGCCTGATGACGCCTGGAACGATTCACCAAGAGGGGATCTACCCGGTTCAGAGGAACGAATCCCGCTCATGTGTTCCTCTCTGGCACGGCTACGACACATCCGCGCGGAATCCGACACGAGGAAGGAGATCCCACAGCCCGTCACGGCGTCTCCGGTCCGGACCGCCCCGGGGCGTGTGCACCCACGACCAGCCCGGCGTGGGCGAACGCTAGCGGAAAGTTCCCGACCCGGTACTTCAGACGAGGTCCCATTCCTGGAGACCGAGGGCGCTGCTCAGCGCGAGGAGTCGGCCGAACAGCGTCTCGGCCTCGTCGCGGCGACCGATGAACACGAGGACCTCGACGAGCCGGAACGAGCACAGGAGGTGTCCCGGCGGTAGCGCCACCGGGTGGCCGGGCCCGACGCCCCGGCCGGGGCCGGGCGCCAGGCTCCGTGGTCGTCGGCGCACAGCGGCCCGGTGAGGATGGAGGGCGAGCCGGAGCGGGGCAGGCACAGCCAGTCGCCGGTGCCGTTCCGGTCCACCAGGGCGGAGGTTTGGAGGTCGCCGGTCAGGGCGTGGTCCGTTATGCGTGACCTGGCAAGGGATTCCTCGCGGGTAGCTGGAACGGAACAGGGGCGCCCGCCGGGCGGGCGGAGCGGGTCAGCGGCGCTGGACGAACCGCATCCGAGTGGTGCGGGTGCGGCGGGGACCGAGTTCGTAGTGCCATCGCAGGGCCTGCGCGGGTCTGGTGACGGCGGGCACGGCCAGAGGGCGGGAGAAGCAGCTGGTGACATCCGCGTGGATCAGCCCCGGCCGGGCCGTGAGGCCCACGGTGACCGGCCCGTTGGGGACTGCCGGTGGTCGATGGCTTGGGCGACCCACGCCGTCACGGCCTCCACCAGCCCCTGCGCCCGGCTCCAGGCGCCCCGGAGAAGGAAACCGCGGGTCACCCCGGTCACCGAGGGCAGATGAACCGCATCGGCGGGGAGGACGACGTGACACAGCGGCCCACCCTCCCCGGCCCGGTGCTCCGCAGAAGCGGGCCGGGCCTCCGCCGGCAGGCCGGCTTCTTCCACCACGACCGACCGGGTCGCGAGCATCCGCAGCACCCGCGGTACTGTGTCGCGTTGGGGCCGAGCTCCGAGGCGGCAGGGACGATGAGCCGGCCGCAGCCGAGCAGCGGCCCCAGATGCCGCCGGCCCGGCCGCCGGTCCGGCGCGAGCCGCGTGTCGCTGTCGGCAGCCGCGCCCAGAACCCGGTAGCGGCGCCCGCGCGGCCTCCTGGACGAGAACCGGTGGCACCAGCAGGCGCTGGCCGTCGCCGACGCAGGTGTGGACGAGGGCGGGCAGGTGCCGGGCGTTCACTTCGCCCTCCGGCGCGTCCTCGTCTTGATGCGGGGTTTCCGGTAGTCCCGGGAGTTGCCGCACACCAGGTTGCCGGTCACGGTGATTCCCGGCGGGGACGCTTCGCAGCCGGGTGCGCAGCATGCCGGCGAGGTCGTGGATGTGCTGCCAGCGGTCCTGACGGAAGTAGCCGGGCCTGGTCCCGCCCATCAGGCGCAGCAGCGGGAACGCCTGGGGCACCGTGACGTCGCCGACACGGACGCGAAGGCCGTTCACCCGGGGGGTGACGGAGTCCATCGGGCAGTGGTGGATCTGCGCCTTCTGGCCGGGGCTGGAGAGGGTGACCCGAGGGCCGGTGCGATGCTCGCCACCGCCGCCGCCCGGCTCAACCAGGCCGAGTTTGTCGAGCAGGGCCAGAAGCTGCTGGAAGAGACCTATGGCCGCGACCGTCCCACCGACGCCCGGTTCGCGGAAGCGGGCAACCGCGAACGCCCCGGCGTCCTTGACGCCGACCTCGTCCGGGCCCTGCGCACAGGCGCCCAGACCGATGCGTCCGACGACGTGCTCGACGCCCTCGCCCGGGCCCTCGACGCCTCCCCGGTGTTCTTTCGGAGCGACAGCGCTGAGGTCGCCCAGGTCGTCGCTGCGGTGAGGGCGGCCCAGGCGGGCCTCACGGTGATGGCGGCACGAGGGGCCGGCGAGGACGGTCTCCCGGCCGAACTGCTCGATTTCGTCACCGACACGTTCGCCGGCATCCTCGACCCCGATCCCCCCGGCGGCCGATGAGACGAGGGCCGCCGCACGGTGCGACGGCCCTCGCATCGTCAGGGCTGCAGTTCGATGTGCCGGGGAGTGCCGTCCCCCAACGCAGCGAGCGCGGCCTGCCACAGCGGCCGGACAGTTGCCGGGATCTCGTGCGGCTCGATGGCCTCCGGCGCGGCGAACCGGTACGCCTCGATCTCCCCCTCCTGAACCCGTACGGAGCCCTGCTGCCCGGCCGTCAGCTCACCCGCGTCGTACACGTAATAGATGTGGGAACCGCCCTCGGGCTTCACGATGTAGGCGCTCACCAGAAGCCGCTGCACCGCGAGGTCGAGGCCCAGTTCCTCGGCGATCTCCCGCCGGCATCCCGCCGACGGTGTCTCGCCGCTGTTCACCCGCCCGCCGGGCAGATTCCATCCCGCCTTGTAGCCGGGCTTGACGATCAGGAAACCGTCCTTCCCGTCCCCGATGAGGGCACCGGCGGATACCTGCGGGCGGGCGTGTGTCTCGTTCTCCATGATGCTCTCCGGTCTCAATCGGGCTCAGGCAGTGGCTGTGGCGGGATGGCGGCCGAGGAGCTGCTGGGCAGCCTGGTCGCTGGCGCGGGTGTACGCGGAGGCGACCGCCCGCAGATGGGGGATCTCGGCGGCCAGGTCGCCGCCCGGGTGGAAGGGGAGGGGGGCCGGGCAGCCCGGCTCTGTGCCCAGAGTGGTCCGGGCCGCGCGGTTCCAGTACGCCTCCGCGTGGATTTCGTCGCGCCGGGCGAAACGCAGTGCCCGATCCGCCAGGTCGGCGGGAGCGTGCCGGCGCAGCTCGTGGATCGAGTCCCTGACCTCGGTGACGTACCGGCCGAGCTGTGTGGTGCACGACTCGCCGGCCCGCCCGGCGGGATCACGGACCAGACTGAGGGCGGGGCCGAAGCGGTGGCCGTCGAGGAGACGGCTCGGCTGATGGTGGACGACGTCCGGGGTGACCAGCGCCAGGTCGCGCCAGAGCGGATGCAGGTCGATCAGGCCGCGATACGTGCGGTAAAGGGCGGTCCCCGCGTGGACGGCCGGGGCGATGGAGCCCACTACCCACAGGAGGAAGCCCAGGTACAGGAGCGAGTCGGTCACCGCCGCCTGTGCTTCGGCGAACTCGTCGCTCACCGGATCGACTGTGATCAGCACGACATAGGTGACGCGTGCCAGGGCGTAGAGAACCAGGACGATCATCCCGACGGACATCATGCCCAGGCCGACGCGCAAGGACCTTATCGGGGCATGGCACCGGGCGGAACCCCACTGAACCGCGCACACGGCAGGCCGAGGCGGTGTAGCCGTTAGAAGAGCCCCATGCAGATGGCAAGCGCCACCTCGCCGGCGTGCCGGGCCATGAAATGGGCGGTGGCATCCGGGTGCGGGGTGCTCAGCCCGGTGAAGAATGCGAGGGCCATGATCACGATGGTGCCCAGCGAGGCGCGGGTCGCGATCCGGTGGACCCGGGTGGCGGTTCGGGCGTGCCGCGACGCCGAGGTGGCTGCGTCGGGCGTCCTGATGGACGGCGGTCACGTACTTCAGGAGGACGCAGATCCCGAGGATTGCCAGGCTGTGTTTGGCCAGGTAGGCCAGGTCGGGCACGCCGAGGGAGTTGATGAACTCGCGGCCGGGCTCGGTCCGCGACAGCCACGAGGCCACCCCCTGCCGTGCGTGACTTCCACGAACGCCTCGCCACCATCCTCACACCGGACAGCGGAGAGCAGCCGAACTGAGAGACGGCCCCGGTCTCGGTGCCCTTCAGGATGCCGATTCATCCGAATCAGAGGACTTACGGCCGCGGGCACGTCGCAGAAGGCGCCTCGCCAGCAACACCACCCAGGCCACCAGCATCAGCGTCGCGGCGACCCTCACCCAGGGCGCGGTGCCGCTACTGGCCGCCGTCCACCCGAAGAACAGGATGCTCAAGCACATCCAAGCCGGGCCATCAAGGAAATCGCCCCTCGGGTCTCGTGACACCCCAACCCCCTGCCCAATTTCGCGGCCTGTTCGCCACGGCAGAAGGATACGGCAGCGGATCGAGCAGTCCCCGATCGCGGTCGAGTGACTCTGCCGGCCGCCACGCGCTCCGGCAGTGACGTCAATTTCTCGTGAACATCCACGAGGCTCAAGATCGCAAACTGCTGCTCAAACCAGAAGGCAAACGCTCCTGCTTGAAGTGAACGAAGCCACGGCGTTCTGGCCGTCGACGCGTTCTCCCGAGTCGGTGACACGCTGGAATGCCCGCCCCAGCACGTCCATGACCTGCTGGCCCGCGAGTTCATCGACGAAGTCCACGACGAGGCCGCTGTCGAACGGGCCGGTTCCCCACGTTCCCACGCATGGCTCCTGATACGGCTGTCCCGGACGAATACATGGTTCCAGGAGCCACTGACATCGGTCACGGGGCGAGGGTGACCCGCTTGCTGAAGCCGGCACGACCGAGCGTCTGACACTTGGGCATTACGGCTGATTGTATCTCTGTGCCCGCCCTGAACAGGACCGGGCCCCTGCCAGGAACAGACGGTGGGTGAGGATCTCTCCGGTCAGCGGACGCGGAGAAAGCCGGCGTACTTCTCCTGCCGCAAGGAATCCGGTCGCCAGGACCTCTCCGGGAGCCCCGGGGATCATCCCGGGGCCCCGCCGCTCAACGCTCGACAGCACTCCGCGATCCACGCGCCGTGCCGCCCGTACGACAGCCCCGTCGTTTCCGATGCCGATGCCGGCCCCGCAGAGCTGAACCCGGCACGCGGGCAGCGCGGCGGCCGCCGGTCCGGCAATGCGCCGAGGCTTTGGGCCACGTCCTCGGCAGTAGGCCGCGGAGCGGATGCGGCCCTCCCGCCTCCGCCGGGAGTCCGGCCTGGGTACGACCCCCTGTCGGCGCCGGTGCCCGCCCCGCGAGCTTGCCGGTGCGGGGCCGTCACTCCAACTGCCGGGCCGGAGCGCCGGCCGGTCCCTTCACGCAGCGCCACCGCGGTGAGCCCGATGATTCCGGCGATGGCCCGGGGATCGTCGCGCAGCGTGTGGAAGAGGGGCATGCGGCCATCGCGCCCACCTTGCCGGGCAGAGCGGGGATGGCCACTGCCGCGTCACTGTGATGGCCGTGCCGGCGGCAGTGGCCGAGCTGCCTACCGCTGGGCGGATGCGCGTCAGTCCGCGTGACCGTCGCGACGCCTGCGGCAGTGAGGCCGGGCAGGACGTCAAGGCGCAGGCCCCCGCGCATCGTCGCCGGTTGTCTCCGATTGCGGCCACCACCACGCGAACGGCCTGCCGGACTGCTCGCCCCGGTGGAACGCTCCTCACCACGGATGAGGCGGTCCACCAGGTAGTACACGCAGGTCCTCTGCGTACCCGAGCCCTCGTGCTCACGCGGGAACCGGTCCGTCTCAGGGTGCTGCGTTCCCTCGGGCCGCACGATCGTCCACGACCGCTGCCCGTCCTTCCGCTGGACCCTCGATTCCCCGACCGGGACGTGCCGCACCGCCGCCCTCTCGCAGATCAGCCCGGAGACCGCCGAGGCCCTCGCGTTCTCCGATACGGATCTCCAGGTCTTTCTGGAAGCCGCGGGCATCACCGACCCGGAACTGATCCTCGACCATCCCGCCTGGGTGGAGTGGCGCGGCATCGGCGCGCACCGCTGGACCGCCGACTGACACCACCCGCGCCGGCGGGGCTGGAGCGGCTCCGATCACGGGAAGCTCCAGGCCTGGGACGGGAACGTCACCGTGGTGCTGGACCACGGCGCCTGGTCCCTCATGGTGGCCTCGGTTCCGATTCCGGCGGAGATCCGTGAACCCGGCGAGGGGTACGGGATCGTCGTCGATGTCACCGGCCGCTGCATCGCGGGCGAGAAGGCGGACCAGGCCGCCCGGAAGATCCTGGGCCAGGACGGACAGGTCCCCTCCGGGGGAACTCCTCGCCGCCCGCGGTGTCGCCGCGGACTGGGCGGCGAGGAGTTCCCCCGGGGCACGACGGCGCTCGCGCTGCCGCCCCCTCTTGCGTCAGTTGAGGTACGTTCCCGTTGGCATCATGCCGAGTCCCGCCGAGAGGCTGGTGAAGTAGAGAGTGTTCGAGCACGCTGTCCGGGTCCCGCCGAACGGGTTGGGGCACGTCCTGCCGTTCTGGGTCGCGGACATGAGGCCGTGGGCCACGACCCCGCCGGACAGACGGTAGCTGTAGACGGGGCCGCCGCTGTCCCCCTTGCCGGCGATGTACTCCCAAGGGGAGTAACCGGTGACAGCGGTATACTTCTCCGTACCGTTGAACCACCTCCAGTAGTAGCCGTCGTCAACGGGCACACCGCATCGTTCTCCGGTCAATGATCCGCTGACACAGACGTACTGGCCCTTGAGAACGTCTTTCACGGAGTACACGTGGTGTACAGGTTGGAACGAGTTCTTGACGGGCAGGCCACCCACGATGGAACCCCCTGACATTTTCCTCGGTTCAAGCTTTATGAGCGCCGCATCGTTCTGCACATCTATGTGGGAAACGGTTCCCAGATGGCTGTCATTGGCGGTTTGCCAACTCTGGCCGACTTTCGTAGTGCAGTGCTCTGCCGTGATGATGAAGTCGTCTTTTGTACCACGCTGGGAGGCGGTAAATCCGGAGGTACATCTGGAGCCGGACACCGTTCTGATGGCCTGTCCGCCGAATTGCGGGCTTGTCGGGAGGCCGATGCGCTCATCGCCGATGGGAGAGGCGGCGCTGTCGGCCTTCAGGGTGACCGGTATCCCCCGTGTCAGGGACGAGGGGATCACTTCGGCGGCCTTGAGCGGTTTCACACCGGCACGGGGGGCTGTGTCGGGTACGTCGATTCCGACAGTGAGGGAGTCCCCGTCCTTCCCGGCTCCCACGCTCACGATTCTCGCACCGCTCACGCGGACCCCGGACTTGGCGATCGCGCGCATCGCCTTCTTCAGCTCTTCGGCGGTGTAGCGGGTGGCGGCGACCTTGACGTTCAGTCCCTTCTTCCGATGCGACGCGATCACACGGGTGACGTCCTCGGGAGGCTTCCCCTTCCAGCGGAGTGTGTAGCCGTTCGTCTCCACGGAGATCGTCAGGTCGTTGTATCCGCCGGCAGGGTCCTTCTCCACCAGTTCGGTGATCTCGTCCGCCGCCTCCAGGATCGGAGCCTGACGCATCATCAGAGCTTTCGCGGCCGCCCTCTTCTCGGCCTCCGGGGACGCCCCGGAGGCGGGGAGCCCCCTGTCGCCCGCCGAGGCGGAGTACGCGCCCGCCGGAATCAGCGGGAGGGCGAGCGCCAGCGTCGCCCCGATCGCTGTCACGGTTCTGGAGAATCTCATCTGTGATTGCCTTTCGAAGTTGTCGATGCTCGAATCGCCGGTCACACCGCACGTCCCGGCCGCGTGCCGAGTGCTCAGGTGCGGCGGCAACGGTCGCGGAAGTCCTGTGTCAGGTCCTCGTCCACGGGCTCCAGGAGCCGTCGTTGCGGCGCTGGATGTACCACCACCGGTTGTCCGTGCCCTTCGCGGTGAGCCTGGGAGTCTCGGTGTCGTTGTTCGTCACATAAACGGCGCTGCGAACATCGCCGCCCATGGACTTCCAGGCGCCGAACTCGTTTGGCTTGCCCCAACTCGTCCAGACGGCATAGTCCGTTCCCACGACGACGGCCTGGTCGTGACCGTTGGGGTAATTGACCCAGGAAACGCCGTACTCGCAGTAGAACCTGGCTCCCCCCAGGCTTTTTTGCCCCAGGACGCAGACCTCCATCGAGGCGGCCCGAGCGGACGGGGCGAAACCGGTCAGAGTGGTACCGGTCAGCGCCAGAGCCGTGACGGCGAGAGCCGCCCGGCGGGCAAGGGACGTATTCATGCAAACTCCTGGATCGGTGTCGGGTCACAGCCCACGACGGCCCGCCGTCGCCCCTGCCGCACCGACGAGAGCCGGACGAGCGAGGCAGAGGCGCGGGTCGGCACTTCCCGGAGCGGATGGACGGACCACCCCCGTGAAGCACCGTCAGGACTGCGCTGAAGGCGGTTCCCTCGTGTATCTGGTGACATGGCGTCGACAGGGGGAAGGTTGCCCCGCTTCCCCGACATGGCCGGAAGAATCTGTTCCGGGCTCTTGCCGGTGGCTGGTTCGCGGCAGCAGGCGGTTCTCCTCGGCGCGGTGCACGGGCGGCCCGGTGTTGGCGCCCGGGCGCCAGTCCTCCGGCGAGCTGGGTACATGTACCTCCATGGCGCGCGTACGGGTGCGGTGGCCGGCCGTGGTGGACCGGGCGAGGGAGATCGTGGACAGCTACGACGGCGGTGTCACGCCGCGGCAGGTGATGTACCGGCTGGTGCCGGAAGGGGCGCTGCCGCACACGGCACCGATGTGCCGCCGCCTCTTCGCGCACCCGACCCGCGCCCGGCGGGAGGGCCGGTTCCCGGACCTGATCGACACCGTCCGCGAGGTCCACGTCCCGCCGGCCTGGGACGGCGCGGACGCGTTCGTCGCCCGGATGCCCGGCTGGATTCCGCCTCGACCGCACCGAGGGCCAGGAGCACGCGCTGTACGTCGCGGCGGAGAAGGACACCCTGCGCCGGCAGCTGACCGGCCGGCTCGACCAGACCGGCATCCCGGTCCTGGTGGTCCGCGGCTTCGGCTCCCAGTCCTCCGCCGGCGTCGTCCGCGACCGCGCCACCGCGGACCCCCGCGACGCCGTGCTCCTGGTGGTGGGCGACTTCGACTGCTCCGGCGAGGACATCGAACGCGACTGGGTCGCCCGGACGGGCTGCTGGAGCCACACCGAGCGGGTGCTACTGACCTACGACCAGGTGAAGCGGTACGGGCTGCCCGCGACCGAGGGAAACCTGCCGGCTGGATTGTGAGAGCCCGCAGAGCTGCCGCGCTACGAGAGGCTGCCTCAGCGCTCTGAGGCCCACCCGGCTTGGTCCGTCATGGCCCGTCGCCTGACGGGGCTGGTAGCTGACTGGCGCGGCGTCGACCCGCTGAATGCGCACGCCGCGCCGGACAGAGCATCCAGGTCCTCTTCCGGCACTACGCGAAATTCCTGGCCGAGACACGCGACCACGCCAACCGGCTGATCGAGGACTCCATGCGGAGCCGGGAGGGCGCCTCCGAGGTCGAGTTAACCGGCCACTGGCCCGGAATGGCCCCGGAACAGCTGGTCAGAAGTGGGATACGGGTGGGAGAAATCGGGCGCAACGCCGAGTTTCGAATCGCCGCACAGAACCGCGTCACAAAGGGCGCCTGCCAGGGAAAACCCCTGGTCAGGCGCCCTTTTCCTGGGGCTAGAAGAAGCCCAGCTTCTTCGGCGAATACGACACGAGGAGATTCTTCGTCTGCTGGTAGTGCTCCAGCAGCACCCGGTGCGTCTCACGGCCGATCCCCGACAACTTGTATCCGCCGAAAGCCGCATGCGCCGGATACGCGTGGTAGCAGTTCGTCCACACCCTGCCCGCCTGAATGGCCCGGCCGGCCCTGTAGGCGGTGTTGCCGTCGCGCGTCCACACCCCGGCTCCCAGGCCGTACAGCGTGTCGTTCGCCGTCCTGATCGCGTCGTCGAAGTCGGAGAAGGAGGTGACGGCGACGACCGGGCCGAAGATCTCCTCCTGGAAGACCCGCATCCGGTTGTCGCCCTCGAGGACGGTCGGCTGGACGTAGTACCCGCCGGCCAGCTCGCCGTCGTACTCGATCCGCCGGCCGCCGGTCAGCACCTTCGCGCCCTCCTGCTGGCCGATGTCCAGATAGGAGAGGATCTTCTGCAACTGGTCGTTGGACGCCTGGGCGCCGATCATCGTGTCCGTGTCCAGCGGGTGGCCCGGGACGATTTGTTCGGTGCGGGCGATGCCCGCCTCCAGGAACTCGTGGTAGTGACCGCGCTGGATCAGGGCGCGGGACGGACAGGTGCAGACCTCGCCCTGGTTGAGGGCGAACATGGTGAAGCCTTCGAGCGCCTTGTCGCGCAGATCGTCATCGGCGGCCCAGATGTCCTCGAAGAAGATGTTCGGCGACTTCCCGCCGAGCTCCAGGGAGACCGGTTTGATGTTCTCGGAGGCGTACTGCATGATCAGCCGCCCGGTGGTGGTCTCCCCGGTGAAGGCGATCTTCGCGACGCGCGGGCTGGACGCCAGTGGCTTGCCCGCCTCCACGCCGAAGCCATTGACGATGTTGAGCACGCCGTCCGGGAGCAGATCGGCGACCAGGCTCAGCCAGAAGTGGATCGAGGCCGGGGTCTGTTCGGCGGGCTTGAGCACCACCGCGTTGCCCGCCGCCAGGGCCGGAGCGAGTTTCCAGGTCGCCATGAGGATCGGGAAGTTCCACGGAATGATCTGCGCGACCACCCCCAGCGGCTCGTGGAAGTGGTACGCGACCGTGTCGTCGTCGATCTCGCTCAGCGTCCCCTCCTGGGCGCGCAGCGCCCCGGCGAAGTAGCGGAAGTGGTCGATCGCGAGCGGGATGTCCGCGGCCAGGGTCTCCCGTACCGGCTTGCCGTTGTCCCAGCTCTCCGCCACCGCCAGCTCTTCCAGCCGGGCCTCCATCCGGTCGGCGATCCGCAGCAGGACACCGGCCCGGTCACCCGCGGAGGTACGGCCCCAGGCCGGTGCGGCGGCGTGGGCCGCGTCGAGGGCGCGTTCGACGTCCTCCGCGGTGCCACGGGCGATCTCGGTGAACGGGCGGCCGTTGACCGGGCTCGGGTTCTCGAAGTACGCACCCCGGGCCGGCGGTACGTACGCCCCGCCGATCCAGTGGTCGTAGCGGGGCTGGTACGAGACGATCGCGCCGTCGCTTCCCGGTGCCGCGTATCGGGTCATCTCCAGAGCCTCCCGGTGACGGACGCCGCCGCCACCTCGGGACGACGGTCACCGGGAGGCTAGGAGCCCGGACGTTGCGATCAGGTTGCGCCGCGCCCGTCGCCCCCGCCGGCGCGGCGGGTCAGCCGGCCCTGAGGAGATCGGCGCACCGCTCGCCGATCATCATGGTGGTGATGCAGGGGTTGACGGTGGTCAGCGTGGGCATCACGGAGGCGTCGGCCACCCGCAGCCCGCGCACCCCCTTGACCCGCAGCTGCGGATCGAGCGGCGAGTCCGCGTCGTCCACCGCGCCCATGCGCACGGTTCCCGCCGGGTGGTAGACGGTGTTGTGGGTGTCGCGGATGTACGAGAACAGCTCATCGTCAGAACCGAGCGCGGGCCCCGGGGCCAGCTCCCGGCCGGCCCACCCCGCCATCTGCGGCTGGGCGACGATCTCGCGGGCGAGCCGCAGCCCGTGTGTCATCACCCGGATGTCGTGCTCATGGGTGAAGTAGCGGGGATCGACCCTCGGCTTGTCCCGGAAGTCCCGGCTCCGCAGCCGGACCGTGCCCCGGGAGCGGGCCCGGGTGACATTCGGAGTGAGACAGAAGGCGTTGTCCGAGGTCGGGTAGCCGCGCCGGTAGGTGTTGAGATCGAAGGGCACCGAGCCGTAGTGGAACATCAGATCCGGCCGGTCCAGACCCGGTTCGGTGTCCGCGAAGACCCCGATCTCCCACCACTGGGTGGACGAGGTGACCATCGGCTGCTTCGCCTCCCACATGATCACACCCTCGGGGTGGTCCTGGAGGTGGGAGCCGACTCCGGGGGCGTCGACCCGGATCTCCACCCCGGCCTCCCGCAGATGCGCCGCGGGACCGATCCCCGAGAGCATCAGGAGCTTCGGGGAGTCGATGGCGCCGCAGGAGACGACCACCTCGCGACGGGCCCGTACCGACCCGGTGTGCAGGGCGTCCGGCTCCAGGAACTCCACTCCGTCGCACCGGCCGCCGTCGTCGAAGAGCAGCTCTTTGGCCTGCACTCCGGTGCGTATGGTGAGGTTCGGCCGGTCGAGGACCGGATGCAGATACGACACGGAGGCCGAGGAACGGGTGCCGTCCTCACGGCAGTTGATCTGGAACCAGTGGGCACCGCGCACGACCGTCGAGCCGCTGTTGAAGGGAGTCGTCGGGATACCCGCCGCCGCGCAGGCCGACAGCAGCGCCCTGCCGCACGGGTCGTTCGGCGGTACGGTCCGGATGGTGACCGGACCGGAACGGCCGTGGTGCTCACCGGGGCCGTCGTTGGACTCCAGACGCCGGTAGAGCGGGAAGCACTCCTCGGCACTCCACCCGGAGGCGCCCAGCGCGGCCCACTCGTCGAGATCCTCCGCCGGCGCCCAGAAAGCGATACAGGAGTTGTGCGAGGAGCAGCCGCCGAGCACCTTGGCCCGTGCGTGGCGCATAAAGCTGTTCCCGTTGTCCTGTGGTTCGACGGGGTAGTCCCAGTCGTACCCCGAGTCCAGCAGCGCCATCCACCGGTCCAGCCGCAGAATGCTGTCGTCCCCGACATCGGAGGGTCCGGCCTCCAGGACGCAGACGCTCACCCCCGGGTCCTCGGTGAGCCGTGCGGCGATGACGGCTCCCGCGGTGCCGCCGCCGACCACCACATAGTCGTACACGGGAACGGACGAGGGGCCGGAGGCAGGGACGGAACTGCTCCGAGAGGGCATGGGGAACTCCAGGGAGGGTGAGGGAGAGTCGGAGAGGGGGAGGGGGAGGGGGAGGGGGAAGGGGGTCAGACGGAGGACGGCCGGTCGCCGGGCGCCTCGGCCCGGTGCTCGTCGAGCACGCCGGTACGGTGCCGCTGCACGAACCAGTAGTAGGCGAAGCCGCCCGCCGCGACGATCCCGATGAACAGGAACGCGCCCCAGCGCAGATACCAGTGCTGCTCACCGGTGGCGTTGTAGACCTCGGCGCGCGGCCAGGCGAGGTTGAGCGACATGGCCGCACCCCACACGACCGCGACGATGTTGACGGGCAGTCCGAAGCGGCCGAGCGAGAAGGCGCCCTCGGCGGGCTTCCAGGTGCCGCGCAGCCGCTGGATCAGCATGGGCACGGTGACCAGCAGATAGGCCAGATAGATCATGATGATCGCGATGCTGGTGATCACCGAGAAGATTTGCGGCTGATTGATGTTGATCACCAGGATGGCGACCCCCACCAGACCGATCACCACGGCCGGGGCGACGGGGGTGCGGAAGCGGGGGCTGACCCGGGCGAGCAGGGAACCCGCCGGCAGATTGTTGTCGCGGGCCATGGCGAACATCAGCCGAATCCCGGCCGCGTGGACGGCGAGCACACAGACCGTGATCGCGACGACGACGCACCAGAGCACGATCTCGCCGACCGTGGAGCCCAGGGTCTCCAGGACCACGTACTGCAGTCCGCCGGTGGTCAGCTCCTCCGACGCCAGATCGGGGACCGCCATCAGCGCGAAGAGCAGAATGAGCCCGCCGATGAGGAAGGAGGCGACCAGGGCGCGCAGGATCGCGCGGGGCGCGTTGCGGCTCGGGTTGTGCGACTCCTCGCCGAGCGAGGACGCGGTGTCGAAGCCGTACATGACATAGGCGGAGGCCAGCGATGCGGTGAGGAACGCGCCGAAGTATCCGATGGAGTGGTCGCCGCCGAGTCCCTGGGTCTCGGTGAGCGTCTCGACGGGACCGCGGGTGATGCTCGCGGCGAGCAGCACGATCAGCGCGACGGCGGCGATCAGTTCGATGAACACGCCCGCCGAGTTGATCCGTGCCATCAGCTTGACGCCGAAGGCGTTCACCAGGGTGGAGAAGAGGATGAGCACCGAGCCGAGGAGCACCGCGTTCGCGGCGGCGTCGGACGTACCGGTGCCGTCGCCGACGAACTGGAACCAGTCGTCGATCTGCGGCAGCGTGATCTGGTAGGCGAGCGCCACGGCGGCCAGGGTCACCATGGTCGCCGTGAGCATCATCCAGCCGCCGAGCCAGCCGGTGTGCGGACCGCCCATGGACTTGGCCCAGTTGTAGACGGACCCGGCGACGGGGTAGCGGGCCGCCAGTTCGCAGAAGCAGAGGGCCACCATCAACTGACCGGCGAAGACCAGGGGCCACGACCACCAGTAGGACGGTCCGCCGAAGGAGACACCGAAGTAGAAGAGCTGGAAGGTGCCGGTGAGGATGGAGATGTAGCTGATGCCGGCGGCGAAGGTGTGGAAGGTGCCCAGCGTGCGCTTCAGTTCGGGGCGGTAGCCCAGCAGACCGAGCGCGTCGTCGTCCCCGGGGGCCTTGGCGCCCCCGGGGGAGGATATCCCTCCGTCCGGCCCGGCGCTGCTCCCCGGCCGCCCCTCGGGGGATGCGGAGGCGCCCCCGGGGCGCTCCCCGGTCACGCGAACCAGCCCTGCGGGCGGGGAGCGAGATTGCGCCAGACGTGCTTCGCTTCCTGGTACTCCGCGAGACCGGAGGGACCCAGCTCGCGCCCGAAACCGGACTGTTTCATCCCACCCCACTCGGCCTGCGGCACATAGGGGTGGAAGTCGTTGATCCACACGGTTCCGGCCCGCAGCCGGGACGCCACCCGCCGGGCCCGTCCCTCGTCCGTCGTCCACACCGCCCCGGCCAGACCGTAGACCGTGTCGTTGGCGAGCGCCACGGCCTCCTCCTCGCTGTGGAAGCGCTCCACCGTGAGCACCGGGCCAAACGATTCCTCACGGACCACCGACATCTGTGCGGTGCACTCGTCCAGCACGGTCGGCAGATAGAAGAAACCGTTCTTCAGTGCCGGGTCCTCCGGCCTCCGGCCACCGCAGCGCAGCACCGCGCCCTCGGCCAGCCCCGCCGCCACATACGCCTCGACCTTCTCCCGGTGCGCGGCGGAGATCAGCGGCCCGGTGCGGGCGGCCGGGTCGAAGGGACCGCCCAGCCGGATGCGCTCCGCCCCCGCGACGACCGCGTCCGTGAACCGCTCGTGCAGTTCGTCCTGGACCAGCAGCCGTGCTCCCGCCGAGCAGACCTGCCCCGAGTGGAGGAAGACCGCGGTGAGCGCGTAGTCCACGGCGGTCTCGAAGTCGGCGTCCGCGAAGACGATATTGGGATTCTTGCCGCCCAGCTCCAGTGCGACCTTCTTCACCGTGGGCGCGGCGGCGGCCATCACCCGCCGTCCGGTCACCAGTCCGCCGGTGAAGGAGACCAGATCGACCCCCGGGTCCTCGCTGAGCGGCGCCCCGGTCCGGGGCCCCGCCCCCAGCACCAGATTGGCCACCCCGTCGGGCAGCCCCGCCTCGGCCAGCAGCCGCATCAGCAGCATCGCGGTGTGCGGGGTCAGTTCACTGGGCTTGAGGACGAAGGTGTTGCCCGCGCCGAGCGCCGGGGCCACCTTCCACGCCGTCTGGAGCAGGGGATAGTTCCAGGGGGTGATCAGGGCGCAGACCCCGACCGGCTCGTACACCACCTGGCTGTCGGCGTCCGCGCCGCCGGTGTCGACGACCCGCCCGCCCCCGCCCGCCGCGGTCAGCGCGCCGAAGTAGCGGAAGCAGGCCGCGATGTCGTCCATGTCGTACTCGCTCTCCACCAGCCGCTTCCCCGTGTCCAGGGACTCGGCCCGGGCGAGCGCCGCCTTGTCGCGCTCCAGGAGGCTCGCGACCCGCAGCAGCAGGGCGCCGCGCTCGGCTGCCGGGGTGCGGGGCCAGGGGCCGTGGTCGAAGGCCTCCCGGGCGGCGGCGACGGCCGCCGCCGCGTCCGCGGGGCCGGCCTCGTCCACGGCCGCCACGAGAGTGCCGTCCGCCGGGCAGCGGATCTCCCGCACTCCTCCGTCGCGGGAGGTGGTCCACTCGCCATTGATGAACAGTTCGGGCATGTAGGTGCGCTCCTGGTGTCGGACGGCCGGCCACGGCGGCGTCTACCCGGGCTACTCACGGGTAATCACATGATGTCGATCTTTCTCTGCTGGTGGTCGCCGAGGCCGTCACCCCCGTTGCCAGCTGTCGAGTTCGCGGACCCGGGCGAGTGCGGACGGCCGCTGGGACGAGGGGAGCACGGAGGCCAGGGCGCGCCACACCGGGAGGTCGTCCTCGCCCCAGGGGCTGTGCGCCCAGTCCATCAGCAGCCCGGGATCGGCCCGCGACAACAGGGCGGCGCGCACCTGGTCCGCGAGTCTGCGGCGCAGCCGGACCACCGCGGGCGCCCGGGAGGCGGGCAGCAGCGGGCCGGCGTACGCGCCGATCGCGCCGGTCAGCGCCCCCGAGGCCAGCCGCCGGGCGACCGCGGTGAAGTCCGTGTCCACCCGGGCGGCGAGCCGATAGGGCCGGGAGCAGAGCAGCCCCGGCCCCAGCAGACCGCGCAGCCGGTGCAGTTCGGCCCGCAGGGTGACCGGGGTGACCGACTCGTCCTCGTACAGCTCGATCAGCAGTTCGTCACCGCCGATGCCCTCCGGGCGGTTGGCCAGCACGACCAGGATCTCGCTGTGCCGGCGGCTCAGCCGGGTCCTGCGCCCGCCCGCCGTCAGCAGTGCCTCGTCCCGGCCGAGCGCGGAGAGCTGCACCTGGTCGGGGCGGGGGGCCGGCGTGAGCAGCGCGAGCTGGGACTCGGCGGCGCGGGCGACGGCTCCCACGAAGGCGAGGCTGTGCGGATGGGCGAGCCGGTCGCCGCCCGTGATGTCCACGGCGCCCAGTACCCGTCCGCTGGCCGGGTCGCGGACCGGGGCGGCGGCGCAGGTCCAGGAGTGCACCGGGCGGCGGAAGTGCTCGGCGGCGAAGACCTGGACGGGTCTGCCGACCGTGAGCGCCGTCCCGGGCGCGTTGGTCCCGGCGACCGACTCGGCCCAGCGGGCCCCCGGGACGAAGTTCATCCGTCCCGCCGCCCGGCGCGCCCCGGGCGGCCCCTCGACCCACAGCAGCCGTCCCTGCGCGTCGCAGACCGCCACCAGATGGTCGCCGTCCCGTGCGTAGCTGCCCGTCAGTTCCCGTACCAGCGGCATCACCGGGGCCAGCGGATGGCTCTCGCGGTGGGCGAGGACGGCGTCGTCGTCCATGTCGATGCCGGGTGTGCCGTCGGGGTTCACCCGGGCCCGGGCGGAGCGCCGCCAGGAGTCGGCCACGACGGAGCGCACGGGAGGTCCGGACCGGCCCTCGGCGAGGTACGCGTCGTACGCCCGGCGCAGCACGGCGAGCCGTTCGACCGGGTCCGCGCCCGGTTCCAGGGCCACCCACGGGTCGTTCACATCGGCCTCCCCGCCCTCCAGCGCGACCGAGGCGGCCGGGGTGCGGCAACGGGCGGTACGGCGGACGGGGCGCTGGGCGTGACATGGGGTACGGGCGCCGCCTCCGTCCCGGCGGAGCGGCTCCGCCGGGACGGAGGCGCGCCCGGGTCAGGCGAAGTTGACGAGACGGATGTAGCGCGTCCAGTCCCAGAGGGGGCCGGGGTCGGTGTGCGTGGCGCCGGGGACCTCGTGGTGACCGATGATGTGGGCTCGGTCCTTGGGGATGCCGTACCGCTCGCAGACCGAGGCGGTGAGGGCCGCCGACCGCTCGTAGAGCGCATGGGTGAAGTAGGCGGGCCGGTCCACCCAGCCCTCGTGCTCGATGCCGACGCTGCGGGTGTTGTGGTCCCAGTTGCCCGCGTGCCATCCGATGTCGCGCTCCCGCACACACTGCGCCACATAGCCGTCGGACGAGCGGACCACATAGTGGGCGGAGACCTTCCTCGCCGGGTTCTGGAAGATCTTCACGGTGTCGGTGAAGGTCTCCTGGGTGACATGGATGACGACGACATCGATCCGGTGGGACGAAGGGCGTCCGGCGGCGGTGTAGTTGGACGCCGACGCGGGCAGCCAGTGGGCGCCCGGGTAGTCGGTGCCCGCCCTGGGGGCGGGCGCCGGCCGGGCGTCGGTGGCCCGGGCGGCGGCAGACGGCAGCAGAAGGCCGGCGGCCGCCGCGGCGGCGGCTCCGCCGATCACTTTTCTCCGGTCCATGGGGCCTCTCTTCCGATGGGGCTGTCGGTGACCCCGCCGGGTGGCGCCGGGGTCACCGAGAGGATCTCCTGTCGGCGGTCGTTCGCCGGGGATGTCCGGTGAGGCGGGTGCGCCGGTGTCGCCGACCCGGTGGCGCTGATGTCGCTGTTCCGGCGCGGGTGTCCTGGTGTGGCGTGATCCGGTGTCGCGAACGGAAGGGGCTGAAGTGACGGAAGGTGCGGAGGGGGCGCAGCGGAGGGAGTGGACCGAGTGGACGGAGACGGCTGACCGGCAGGGTCCCCTTCACCGTACGGCGTCAGGGCGCCATCGGCGGATTTTTCTGGCAACTCGGCGCAGAGCAAGTAGAGCTGTGGTAGGGCGGGTGCCGAGGGCGGAGCCGCCCGGGGACCGGACCCGGGCGGCTCCGGCGGGGCGGGAGCGCGTGGCCCGTGATCAGTCCGTCAGCGACCGCGGCAGCCGCACCTGGACCACATGGGTGTCGACACCGCTGTCGATCAGCCGTCCGTCCGGGCCGAAGGCCCCGGGCCCGTCCGTCATCCCGAAGTCGTTGTCGTTGACGAGCGCGAGAGTGCGCTCGCCGGCCAGGGCGATCCCCTCGATCTTCCCGGGCACCCCGGGGACCGTACCGAAGTCGACGACCAGGGACTTCTTCAGCACCGGCACGCCCGCCGCCGAGGGGTCACCGGTCTGCTCATAGCTGGGCGAGGTCGCCGGGTCGTCCCAGCGGCTGCCCAGAATGCCCGCGCCGCGCGGCAGGGTGACCCGGTGGAGCCGGGACGACTTGTCCGTGCGCTCCTGCACCAGCAGGGTGCGGCGGTCCAGTGCGACGAGCGAGGAGATCTTCAGCTCCGATGTGTCGCTCTCGCCGGGGTCGACCACGTTCACCGGGTCGAACCGGTAGGCGTACTCCGCCGTCACGGCGCCCTCCGCCGGGGAGAAGCGCACCAGCCGCACATTGCGCGACGCCTCGCCCGCGGCCACGTCCGGCACCGACAGCGGACTCTGCACCGCCGCGACCAGATCGCCGCCGGGCAGCACGGCCAGCCCCTCGAAGCCCCGGTTGAGCTTGCGCTGGAGCAGAATCGCCGGCAGCGCCTCGACCACCGGATAGCCGGCCCCTTCCAGCTTCAGCCCCTCGGGCACATAGCGGGCCAGCACCCGCCCGCGGGGGGAGACGTGCACCAGCGAGGGGCCGTACTCGTCGGCGAGCCAGAACGAGCCATCGGGCGCCCGCACCATCCCCTCGGTGTCCAGACCGCTCGGGTTGTACGGGAGCGGGGTCCGCGCGTCGTACGTGTACGGTGCCTCGTCGCGGGACGCCTGGTTGGGCAGGCCGGTGACCGGCGCGCCGGAGGAGGTGGTGAGGGGAATCGCCTTGAGCACCCGCACCCGCTCTCCGGACACCCGGATCTTCACCAGCGCCGGGTCGAACTCCGGCACCGGGAAGGTGCGGCGCTTCGTGCCGTCGACCCTGATCTGCCCATTGGGGCCGCGGTCGGTCACGGTCCAGAACTCGCCCTCGCGGCCGGCCGGGTGGAGATCGCTGCCGACGCCGAGACGGACGCCGCGGTCGTCGGAGACCGAGCCCGGCAGCAGCGCGTTGCTGAACTCGCCCAGGGGGATCTCGTCGAGGACGGCCGAACCCACCAGGCGCGGCCGCTCCTCGGGCTCGCTCCCCGGCGCGGGGGCGACACCGGTGGCCGTGCCGGTCACGGCGATCGCCGTCACCAGGGCGATCGGCAGGGCCGCGGTGAGACGGCGGCGCCGTACGGATGAGGGATGGGTGCGGGGGGACATCGGGCCTCCTTGGTGGGGACAAGGTGGATGGTTCCGGCGGACCGGACGTGCCCGGGGGGAAGGGCTCGGCCGGTCGTCCCATCCGGACGCCGGATGGCGTCGGGATGAAGACTGCCCGACGACCCCGCGCCCCGGGGCGCGTTTCGCCGATTCTGTTGGTGCCCGTGCCACCCCACGGGGTACGGGGGGTGGGGGATGCGCCCTGATACGCCCGGGGCCCGTGGGGTGTCCCACGGGCCCCGGCTCCGCCTCGGCTCTCCGTCAGCCCGCTTCGCCCAGCGCCTCCGCGAGCGCTTCCGCCGGGTCGTGGGCGCCCGGGCCCGCCGGGCACCAGTGGCCCTGCTCCCGGCGGTAGGGCCACCAGCGGCCGTCGCCGCCCAGCCGCAACTGGGTCTCGGCGCCGATGACCGTCCAGCGGCCGGGCCCGGAGGCGCGCAGCCGGGGCCGGGCCGCGCCCTCCCAGGCCGAACCCAGCACGGCCGCCGCCCGGGCCAGCTCCTCCTGGCCGGGCGCCCACACCTCGTCCAGGACGGCGAGCCCCGCCGCGCCGCCCGCGCGCCAGGCCCGTACCGCGCGGTCCAGTCCGGCGCGTCCGCGCCCGGTGCTCTCGGCCAGCCGGCGGGCGATCACCGGCCCGGGCACCGAGGCCGCCAGCCGGACCGCGTCCTCGCCGGCCGTCAGCGCGGGCTCCGGGGGCTGGCGCCCATGGCCGGGCGCGAGCGCCTCCGCCAGCAGCCGATGGGCCCGGGCCGCGGCGTCGGAGGCCAGGAACTCCAGCGCGTCGGGGTCGATCCCGGGCGCGGGCTCGCTCCCGCTGTCCAGCGCGGGCGGCCGGCCCGGCTCGGCGGGTACCGCCGGGGGAGCGGGCAGCGGCGGCAGGATGTCCCGCGCGGCGAAGGCCTCGTCCGCCCGCACCCCGCGGTCCGCCGGTCCGCTCTCCGCCTCGGCGGTGGGGGAGGAGCCGGCCGCCCGCGCGACGCTGCGCAGCTGGAGTTCGTCGAGGAGCCGGCGCTCCCCGCGCCCCCGCAGCAGCAGGAGGACGAAGGGGTCCTGGTCCAGCAGCCGGGCCACCTCGTAGCAGAGGGCCGCGGTGTGCGGACAGAGATCCCAGGCCCCACAGCCGCACTCGGGCTCCAGATCGCCGATGCCCGGCAGGAGTTCGACCCCCGTCGTGGCCGCGTCCTCGACCAGGTGCGGCGGCATCTCGCGGTCCAGCAGCGCCGCGATGTGTTCCGCCCGGTCGACGGCCATGTCGAGGAACCGGTCCCAGGCGGTGTCGGTCAGCTCCGTGAGCAGCACATCGCAGCGGTGTCCGGTGCCGTCCCGGTCCCTGACGACCGCGGTGATCCGGCCGGGGCGCACCGAGACCGCCCCCACCGCGCCGGCCCGCGCACTGCGGCGGCCCCGGGTCAGCTGCTCGCCGTCGAGTGCCGTGTCCTGAAGGGCCTTGAGCCAGGTCTGGCCCCACCAGCTGGCGGCGAAGCCGCGCCCGCGCGCCGGCGGCTGCGCGGGGAAGGTCCGCACCTCCTCCCCCGCACCGCCGTGACCGGACCGGCCGCTCCCGTGGCCGGCGTCGTCCGATTCCTCGTGTTCCTCGTCTTCCCGGTGCTCCCCGTGCTCCCCGTGTTCGTCGTGTTCCTCGTGTTCGTCCAGGTCGTTGAAGTCGTTCATCGTGTTCCGCCGCCCCCTCGCAGCTCCACCAGATCCGCCAGTTCGGTGTCGGTCAACTCGGTCAGCGCGGCCTCGCCGGAACCGAGGACCGCGTCCGCCAGCCGGCTCTTGCGCGCCAGCATGTCCGCGATCCGGTCCTCGATGGTCCCCTCGGCGATGAGCCGGTGGACCTGCACGGGCTGGGTCTGCCCGATGCGGTACGCCCGGTCCGTGGCCTGGGCCTCGACCGCCGGGTTCCACCAGCGGTCGAAGTGGACGACATGCTCGGCCCGGGTCAGATTCAGCCCGGTGCCCGCCGCTTTCAGGGAGAGCAGGAAGACCGGTGCACCGCCGCTCTGGAAGCGGTTCACCATGGCCTCGCGCTCGGCCACCGGCGTACCGCCGTGCAGGAACTGTGTCCGCACGCCCCGGGCGGCGAGATGCCGCTCCAGCAGCCGCGCCATCCGGACGTACTGGGTGAAGACCAGCACGCTCGCGCCCTCGGCGAGGATCGTGTCCAGCAGTTCGTCCAGCAGTTCGACCTTGCCCGAACGGTCTCCCGTCCGGGGCTGTTCCTCCTTCAGATACTGGGCCGGGTGGTTGCAGATCTGCTTGAGCGCCGTGAGGAGCTTCATCACCAGCCCGCGCCGCTCCATGCCGTCCGCGCCGGAGATCGCGGCCAGCGTCTCCCGCACCACCGCTTCGTACAGTCCGGCCTGTTCGGCGGTGAGGGAGACGGCCCGGTCGGTCTCCGTCTTCGGCGGCAGCTCCGGGGCGATGCCCGGGTCGGACTTGCGCCGCCGCAGCAGGAACGGGCCGACCAGCGTGGCCAGCCGCCGGGCCGCCGCGGGATCGTCGCCTCCCTCCACCGCGCTCGCGTAGCGGGTGCGGAAGGTGCCGAGCCGTCCGAGCAGACCGGGTGTCGTCCAGTCGAGGATCGCCCACAGCTCGGACAGATTGTTCTCCACGGGGGTGCCGCTCAGGGCGATCCGTGCCTTCGCGCCGAGGGTGCGCAGTTGGCGGGCGGTCGCCGAGTACGGATTCTTGACGTGCTGTGCCTCATCGGCGACGACCATGCCCCACGCCACACCGGCGAGTCTCCCGGCGTCGAGCCGCATCGTGCCGTATGTCGTCAGAACGAACTCCCCGTCCGCCGGGTTCCCGAGTTCGCGGGAGGGGCCGTGGAACCTGCGGACCGGTGTGCCGGGCGCGAACCGCTCGATCTCCCGCTGCCAGTTGCCCATCAGGGAGGTCGGGCAGACCACCAGGGTGGGCCCGGCGGCCGACGCGTCGGTCTGCCGGTGGAGATGGAGAGCGATGAGGGTGATGGTCTTGCCGAGGCCCATGTCGTCGGCGAGACAGCCGCCGAGCCCCAGGGACGTCATCCGGTGCAGCCAGTTGAGGCCGCGGAGCTGGTAGTCGCGCAGGGTCGCGTCGAGTGCGGAGGGCTGGCCGATCTCCTGAACCCCGCCCTCCGGGTCGGCGAGCCGGTCGCGCAGCCGCGCCACCCAGCCGGACGCCTCGACCTCCACCTGACGGCCGTCGACCTCGGCCGTGCCGGTCAGCACGGCGCTCAGCGCGTCGATCGGCGTCAGCTTCCGGTCCTGGCTCCCCTGGGCGCGCCGGACCTCCCGGGGGTCGACGATCACCCACTGGTCGCGCAGCCGCACCAGCGGCCGGCCGGTCTCGGCGAGCCGGTCGAGCTCCTCGCGGGTCAACGGGCGGTCGCCCAGGGTGAACCGCCAATCGAAGGCGAGCAGGGCGTCGGCCGACAGCACGGAGGGCAGCCCCGACCCGGTCGCCGTCCCGTGGTCGTCGGGCGGGCCGATCACGGCGCGGGCGGTGAGCCGGTGGGCCAGCTCCCGGGGCCAGTGGATCTGGACACCGCACGCCGCGAGCGCCCCGGCCGCCTCCCCGAGCAGCTCGGTGACCTCCTCGTCCGCGAGGTCCAGGGAGTCGGGGACGGCGGCGTGCAGCAGCGGGCCGAGCGGGGGCCAGGCCCGGGCGGCCCGGCGGAGGGCCAGCAGCGCGTCCATCCGGGCACGCGGCCCGAACGCGCTTCCCGGGCGGTCCCCGCCGGCCCACACATCGGCGGTGTCCGCGACCACGGCCGGATCGCTGACGCTGTGCATCTGGAGCACGGCGCGGAAGGCCGGCCGGGCACGCTCGTCCCCGCCGTCACCGGGATCGGTGCCGAGGTCGCCGGTGAGGTCGATCCGCAGGGACAGGCGTACGCCCGCGTCATGGCCGGCGGCGATCTCCGCCGCCCACGCCCGGTGCCCGGGCAGTCGCCGCGGTGCCTGCGCGGTGAACGCCGCGTCCCCTGCGGCCGCGGGCGCCGCGGGGGTGCGGGGCAGCCCGTCCGCGACCGCGTCGAGAAACGACCGCAGCAGCCCTTCCGGTTCCGGCAGCAGCGGTACGCCGGACTCCGGGGCGTCCAGGGGAACGGCATGGGCGCTGGGGGGCATGGAGGCGGCGAGGACACGGACCCGCTCCAGGTCCTCGGCGGCCAGCGGGCCCATCCGCCAGGAGTCGTGGTCGGTGGGGGTGAGACCGGGGAGCAGCAGCCCGCGCGCGGCGAGGTGCAGGGCGAGCACGGCGGCCGACCCCCAGAAGACGGCGGACGGGGAGGCGCCCTCGACGGTGCGTGCCCTGGTGAGGACGGGCAGCGCGGCGGAGACGGGCAGCAGCAGCGCGGGCACGGCGCGCGGGCGCGCGTCGTCCTGGACGACCGTCAGCCGGTCCGTGTCCAGGAGCGGGCCCGTGTCCGGGCCGGTACCCCGGTCCGTGGCCGGGCCGCTGTCCGGGTCCGTCGCTCCGCCGGGGTGCCAGAAGGCGACCCGGCCGGTGCGGGCCGGGTCCCCGGGAAGGAACACCACGGAGCGGCGGGCGAGGAGAGCCGGGGAGGGCGGAGGGGGAGCGGAGGGGTCGGGGGAGGCAGGGGAGGGCGTTGCCGCGGGGGGCCGGTGCACAGCGATGACGCATTCCTCAAATTTGACTAGCGCACAAGTGGGAGTCGCTGAGGGTACTCGATCCGGCGCCGGAGCGCTTCTCACCGGAGCTGTGATCCGCCCCACTCTCCCCGGTGCGGGCCCGGGGTGTACCCAGCACCACCCCCGGGGGCGGGGGGCCACCACCCGTGCGCTCCGGGTGGTGGCGTCATGGCCGCGCGTGCCGCCGCTGCCTACGTTTGAGCAGGTCAGGACGAGCGAACGCCAGCACACGCCCAGGACCGGAGAATGCCATGCCCCACCCCACCGCCACCCTCCCGGACGCACCGTCCGGGCCGGCCGCACAGGGCTCCGCCGACGGCCCCTCCCCGGAGCCCTCCCGGCGCCCCGGTTCCGAGTTCGCGCCCCTGCTGCGGACCGTTCGGGAACAGGGGCTGCTGGGCCGCCGCACCGGCTGGTACGCCCGGGGCATCGTTCTCAATCTGCTCGCCCTCACCGCCGTGATCACGGGTACGGTCCTCGCCGGCGGGTCCTGGTGGGTGCTGACGCTCGCCCCTCTGCTGGCCCTGTTCTCCACCCGCACCGCCTTCTTCGCCCATGACGCGGGGCACGCGCAGATCACCACCGACCGCCGCCGGAGCAGGATCATTCAACTGGTCCACGCCAATCTGCTGCTGGGCATGAGCCAGGAGTGGTGGAACGACAAGCACAACCGGCATCACGCCAACCCCAACCACATCGAGAAGGACCCCGATGTCGCGGCCGACATCCTGGTCTTCACCCGAAAGCAGGCCGTGGGCCGCGCCGGATTCCGCCGCTGGCTCACCCGGCACCAGGCCTGGCTCTTCTTCCCGCTGACCACTCTCGAGGGCATCGCGCTCAAGGTGTACGGCTTCCAGTCGGTGTTCCGCCGGCCGGCGGAGGGGGACGCCCGCCTCCCGGCCCGGGGCCGCCTGCTGGAGGGCCTGCTGCTCGTCCTGCACGTCGCCGGTTACGCGGCCCTCCTGCTGGCGGCCATGCCGCTCGGCCGGGCCCTGGTCTTCGCCCTTCTCCACCAGATGCTCCTCGGGCTCCACCTGGGCATGGCCTTCGCGCCCAACCACAAGGGCATGGAGATGCCCGACGAGGAGAGCGGGAAGGGCTGGGGGCATCTGCGCCGACAGGTCCTCACCTCCCGCAATGTCCGTGGCGGCCCGGTCACCGACTGGCTGCTGGGCGGTCTGAACTACCAGATCGAGCACCATCTCTTCCCGAGCATGCCCCGCCCGCACCTCAGGCTGGCTCAGCCGCTGGTACGGGCCCACTGCCGCGCCCTGTCCCTGCCGTACAGCGAGACCGGGCTCATCGACTCCTACCGGCAGGCGCTGGGGCACATGCGCGAGGTCGGGGAGCCGCTGCGCGGCGGAGCACCCGTATGACGGCCCCGCGGGCCCGGCCGGGCGCATAGTGGAACTGTGCGGTACGCCCGCACGTTCCCCCCGCAGGAACGGCGAGAGCCGCACGAGGAGGCGTCGAAATGTCGACACGTACAAAGATTGTCATCGGAGGGGTGGCCATCGGCCTGCTCCTGATGACGGTGATCCCGTTCTGGGCGGCGCTGCTGGTCGTCCTCGGGGTCCCCGCGGTGGCCTATCTGATGCTCGACCCCGGGCAGCGCCGCAGGCTGCGCAGGGTCTCCCGCAAGGAGCTGGGCCGCTGAGCCCGCTCCGGCCGGGCACGGCGGCGGTGGCGGGTGGCGTGAACGGGTGGGGTCCGGCTCCGGGCGGGGCGGCGGGCGGATTCAGCCGTCCGGCCGCCAGTCCTCCCTGGCCAGGGCGTATTCCACCTCTCCGTGTTCGGAGCCGGCGATGACTTCCGGCCAGTCGCCGAAGTAGGAGCGGACAAACCGCAGGCCCGCTTTCTCCATGACCCGGCGCGAACGGGTGTTGACCGCCATCGTGTTCGCGGTGACGCGCTGGACCCCCGGTCCGGTGAAACCCTTGTGGAGGAGAGCCCGCGCGCCCTCGGTGGCATAGCCGCGGCCCCACGCGGCTCTGTTCAGCCGGTATCCGAGTTCGGTCACCGCGGCGCTGTCGTCCCGGAGCGGCCGGAACTCGAACCAGCCCAGAAAATCCCCCGTGGCCCGCTCCTCGGCGGCCCAGAATCCCGGATTGCCGATGCAGGGATAGTGGCGGGTCAGCCGGGGGAGGGAGTCCTCCCGCACCGCCTCCGGAGTGGTCGGACGGCCGCCGTTGAGGAAGCGCATCACCTCCGGATCGCTGTCCAGCCCGACCAGGTGGCCCAGGTCCGCCGAGGTGACCGGGCGGAGGGCGAGACGCTCGGTGGTGAGGAACACATCCATGATCAAATCCTTGTCGAGGGCCCGCCCGTATGCCAGGGGATATTTCCCGGGGAAAGCGTCCGGGATCGCGACTCCCGCCGCAACGGGCCGAAAGGCCCTCTTGAATATGCCGCTCGAATGTACCTGTATCGTCGCTCCATTTGGTGTGCCGGTTGCACCTTGCCGTGCCGTCCCGGGTGCGAAAGGCTTACCGCAACACGGGGAACGTATGAGCGGGGAGGGATCAACCATGGCGTTGGACAAAGGACTTGACTGGCTGCTCGACGATCTGACCAAGCGGATCGAGCACATCAGGCACGCACTGGTGCTCTCCAACGACGGTCTGGTGACGGGGGCGAGTACCGCGCTGGCGCGCGAGGACGCCGAGCATCTCGCCGCGGTCTCCTCGGGGCTGCACTCGCTGGCGCGGGGCTCCGGACGGCACTTCCGCGCGGGCCGGGCCCGCCAGACCATGGTCGAGTTCGACGAGGCGCTGCTCTTCGTCACCGCCGCGGGGGAGGGCAGCTGTCTCTGCGTGCTGAGCGAGGCCGAGGCGGATGTCGGCCAGATCGCCTACGAGATGACGCTGATGGTCAACCGGGTCGGCGAGCATCTGGGGGTCGCGGCCAGGCAGCCCGGTATGGTGCGTCGCTGAGCTGCGAGAACTCCGGCCGGACCGGGCCTGGGTCCCTGTCGTCGCGAGGTTTTCCACAGGCCGGGCGGAGTGTCACCGAGCCGGGCTATGGTCGTCACCGAGAGTATTCACCGCTCACGGGGGAGACATCATGGCAATTGACGACGGACTGACTCCGGCCCGGGCCGCCCGGCTCCTGGAGCTGAAGTCCACCGAGCTGGATCTCGCGCTCCAGCTGGGACACATCGACACGGCACCCGGTTCCGCCGGGGGGCCGCCGCGTGTCCCCCGGCGGGAGGTCGACCGGCTCCGCGATGCCGGAGGTCTGCCGGACGAGCTGCGCGAGCGCCTGCGGACCGTGGGTACGAGGGAGGGAGCGGGGCTGCTCGCCATCAGCCCCGAGCGCTTCACCCGGCTGGCCCGCGCCGGTCATCTCACCCCGGTCACCTTCTCCGTCAACCGCTACCACGCCGTCGTCTGGCTCTACCTCGCCGAGGAGCTCAGGCGCTTCGCCCGGGACCATCCGGCTCTCCTCGGCAGGGCGCCGGCCGGACGGCGCGCGCTGCCGCGCCAGGGGGAGGACCGCCGCCCCCGGGGCTGGCGCGCCCGCAGGCTGGACCTGCTGGTGCGGGCCGCCGCCGGACCGTGGCAGCGGGCCGCCGCCCTCGCGGCCGTGCTCCCTCCCGCGTCGCTGGCCGGGCTGGTGCCGGATTCCGCCGAACGGGCCCATCTGCTCCTGCTGCGCCCCGCGTTCATCCCGGTGCGGGCCCGGTCGGCCGCGGCCCGGCAGGTGGCGGAGCGGCTCCTGGCGGCGGACCGGCCGGAGGAGATCCACCGGTACCGCATGGGCCTGGTGCGAGAGCTGGCGGAGGCCCGGCGGATGTGCCCGGCGTCGGGACCGGCGATGCCGGCGCCCCGGGACGACCCCCGCGCCGCGGGGGCGCCGGGTCCCGGAGTGGTGGAGCGCGCGCACACCGGGTCCGCCCGGCCCGCGCGGGCTGTCGGGCCGGGTCCCGGAGCGGTGGGGAGCGGGGCGGGGCCGGGGAGCGCGGACCCGGGGCCGGCGGGCGTCCGCACCAGGACCGGACGGCGTGTCGCGGTCCGCCGCCCCGCCGGGCGGGGTCTGCTCGGGAGGCTGCGGCTGTGGAGGCCGCGCGGGGCACGGGCTGAGGCGTCGCGGGAAAGACCCTAGGTCGTCTCTTTCGGATCGTGCCGGGCTCGCGAGCCCCGGCACCGGACCCCGCTCACCGATCCGGCCCGATCCGAAAGAAACCCCCTAGGCGGCTTCGTGGGGCATGGACGGGACGGTGGCCCCGCCGCCGTCCTGGACCGCCTGCACCACGGCCTGGTGGAGAACCCGGCTCTCCTCCTCGGACGGGCAGGGCGTGGGGCTGCCCGACAGCGTGAACCAGTCGGACGCCCCGCTGTACTGGACCGCGACGCGCGCCTCACCGTCGGCCCAGGTCGTGTGCACGCTGAGATCCCCGGTGAGCACACCCACCTCATCGGTGAGAACCCCTCCGCGCCCGGTGTACACGCCGGTGGTCGTCCACGATGCCCAGCTCATCCTCCCAGGCTCGCACCGCCGGGCCGAATATGCGAGCGAAGTCCTCCGGACCCCCGGAACAGCCTCTCACCAGGGGTTCCCCGCGCCGCCGCATGAAGCTCCGCTGTGGGACCGCTTAAGAAATCCTCGATGGACGCCGGCGGCCCCACTGGGCAGATTGGTGCCGGTCCACTGATCACCGCTGTCATAGTCTGCGATGAATGGTGCGATTGTTCCGTTCGGTCATTCACTGAGTGATCACCTTCGATGTCATGCCTGGAGCGGCCCCGATGAAGGCACTTGTCAAGCAGCACGCCGAGCCCGGTCTGTGGCTCATGGATGTGCCGGAGCCGCAGACCGGTCCCGGCGATGTGCTGATCAAGGTGCTCCGCACCGGGATCTGCGGCACCGACCTCCACATCCGCTCCTGGGACGCCTGGGCCCGGCAGACGGTCGCCACCCCGCGGGTCCTCGGTCACGAGTTCGTCGGAGAGGTCGCGGCCGTCGGCGCCGATGTGCGGGACATCGCGGTCGGCGACACCGTGAGCGGCGAGGGGCACCTCGTCTGCGGCAAGTGCCGCAACTGTCTCGCCGGGCGCCGCCATCTGTGCCGGAGCACGATCGGTCTCGGCGTCGGGCGTGACGGCGCGTTCGCCGAGTACGTGGCCCTGCCCGCGTCCAATGTGTGGGTGCACCGCACCCGGGTGGACCTGGACATCGCCGCGATCTTCGACCCCTTCGGCAACGCGGTCCACACCGCGCTCACCTTTCCCCTGGTCGGTGAGGATGTGCTGATCACGGGCGCCGGACCGATCGGGATCATGGCCGCGGCGGTCGCCCGGCACGCCGGGGCGCGCAATGTGGTGATCACCGATGTCAGCGAGTCCCGTCTGGAACTGGCCCGCAAGGCCGGTGCCACCCTCGCGCTGAATGTCTCGGACCACGGCATCGACGAGGCGCAGCGGCGGCTGGGGCTCAAGGAGGGCTTCGACATCGGCCTGGAGATGTCCGGCCGGGCCGAGGCCATGCGGGACATGGTCGACAACATGACCCACGGCGGGCGGATCGCCGTGCTGGGCCTCCCCGCCCAGGAGTTCGCGATCGACTGGGCGAAGGTCGTCACCTCGATGATCACGATCAAGGGCATCTACGGGCGGGAGATGTACGAGACCTGGTACGCCATGACGGTGCTGCTGGAGGCCGGGCTCGATCTCACTCCGGTGATCACCGGCAGCTATGGATTCCGGGACTTCGACGCCGCCTTCGACGAGGCCGCCACCGCCCGCAGCGGCAAGATCATCCTCGACTGGACCCGTTGACCCGCTGACCCCTGCCCCGGCCGACCCGGTCTGACGACCGGGCCGTCCAGCGACCGGCCGATCGGCCGGCCCACCGTCCACCGCCCGCCGTCACCCCCGAGGGAGCACTCACCATGTACGCGTCCGTCCGCGACGACCTCCGCACCACCCTGGACGAGATCCGCGCAGCCGGTCTCCACAAGCCCGAGCGCGTCATCACCACACCGCAGAGCGCCACGGTCTCCGTCGCCGCCGGCGGCGAGGTGCTGAACTTCTGCGCCAACAACTACCTCGGGCTCGCCGACCACCCCGAGGTCGTCGGCGCGGCCAAGGAGGCGCTGGACCGCTGGGGCTACGGCATGGCCTCCGTACGGTTCATCTGCGGCACCCAGGACGTGCACAAGGAGCTGGAGGCGCGGCTCTCGGCCTTCCTCGGCCAGGAGGACACCATCCTGTACTCCTCCTGCTTCGACGCCAACGGGGGAGTCTTCGAGACCCTCCTCGGCCCCGAGGACGCGGTCATCTCCGACGCGCTGAACCACGCCTCCATCATCGACGGCATCCGCCTCTCCAAGGCCCGCCGCCACCGGTACGCCAACCGCGATCTCGCCGACCTGGAGCAGCAGCTCAAGGAGACGCAGGACGCCCGGCGGCGGCTGATCGTCACCGACGGTGTCTTCTCCATGGACGGCTATGTCGCCCCGCTCGCCGACATCTGTGATCTCGCCGACCGCTACAACGCCCTGGTCATGGTCGACGACTCCCACGCCGTCGGCTTCGTCGGCCCCGGCGGTCGCGGCACCCCCGAGCTGGCGGGCGTCATGGACCGCGTGGACATCATCACCGGCACCCTCGGGAAGGCCCTCGGCGGCGCGTCGGGCGGGTACGTCGCCGCCCGCGCCGAGATCGTCGCCCTGCTGCGCCAGCGCTCCCGCCCCTACCTCTTCTCCAACTCCCTCGCCCCGGTGATCGCCGCCGCCTCCCTCAAGGTGCTCGATCTGCTGGAGTCGGCCGGGGAGCTGCGGGAGCGGCTGCGCGAGAACACCGCTCTGTTCCGCTCGCTGATGACCGAGGCCGGCTTCGACATCCTCCCCGGCGACCACCCCATCGCCCCCGTCATGATCGGCGACGCGGCCGAGGCGGGCCGGATGGCGGAACTGCTGCTGGAGCGCGGGGTCTATGTCATCGGCTTCTCCTACCCCGTGGTCCCGCTGGGCAAGGCCCGTATCCGGGTCCAGCTCTCCGCCGCGCACTCCCGCGAGGACGTGGAGCGGGCCGTCGCCGCGTTCACCGGGGCACGCGAGGAGCTGAGGGGCTGAGACCGGCGGAGGGCCGGCCGGACCCCGGCTGACAGAATGACCCGGTGATCGACCCCCGGCGGCTGCGCATCCTGCGGGCCGTGGCGGACCACCGTACGGTGACCGCCGCGGCCTCCGCGCTCTATCTCACCCCCTCGGCCGTCTCCCAGCAGCTCAGCGCGCTGGAACAGGAGACCGGCCACACTCTGCTCATCCGCAGCGGCAAGGGGGTCCGGCCGACCGCGGCGGGGGAGATCCTGCTCACCCACACCCATGCCGTGCTGGCCCAGCTGGAGCGGGCGGAGGCCGAGCTGGCCGCCTACGCGGGCGGGGCCGCCGGGGAGGTGACGGTGGCCGCCTTCGCCACCGGCATCGCCGAGGTCGTCGCCCCGGCCATGGGCGTTCTCGCCGCCGGCCATCCCGGCATCCGGATTCGGGTCCGGGACGCCGAGGGGGACGAGAGCCTGCCGCTCGTCCTCGACGGCGAAGCGGATCTCGCGGTCGCGGTCGAGTACCGGGGAGCCCCCGGCGACGACGGGCTGCGGCTCTCCCGCGTACCGCTGTACGCGGAGCCGTTCGACGCCGTCCTGCACCGGGACCACCCCCTGGCGGCGTCCGGGCGGGTCGCGCTCGCCGAGTTGGCCGGCAGCGACTGGATCGGCCCCTACCCGGGCAACCCGTGTCACGACATGGTGCTGCTCGCCTGTGAGCTGGCCGGTTTCCAGCCCCGTCTGGTGCACTCGTCCGACGACTTCCACGCTGTGGTGGCGCTCGCCGTCGCGGGCGCCGGCGTCGCGCTGGTGCCGCGCTCGGCCCTGCGCGGCACGGTGCCCCAGAACGTGGTCGTCCGACCCGTGTCCGGCCCGGCGGCGACCCGGCGGGTGTTCGCCGCCGTGCGCCGGGGCGCCGAGGACCACCCCCTGATCAGCCCGGTGCTCGAAGCGCTGGCCAAGGCGGCGGCCCGCATCCCGGCGGGCTGAAACGGACGCCTCAGCCCGCCGGGGGCACCAGGGCCTCCTTGAGCCCGGTCTCCAGCGGGGTGTTCGTGCCCCGCAGATAGGCCCTCTCGTAGGCACTGTCGCCGACGCCCGCGCGCGCGGCCCGCTCGCACTGCTCACGCACCGCGGCCAGCTCCGGAGTGCCGCGCTGCGGATGCCCGACGGTGCTCCAGAACGCCTGCCCCGTCCCGTACACTTGCCCCGCGCGCTCGCCGTCACCGGCCGCGGCGATGGCCGCCGCCAGCAGATCCAGTCCGAGCGCGATACCGAAGCTGTCCCCGATGCCCCGCTTGCCCTCCAGCATCGCCCGCGCGTGGCCGGCGGCGTCATGGGGTTCCCCCGCGAAGAGCGCGATCAGACTGAGCTGGTAGTCCAGATAGGCACGGGTCCAGGACTCGCCCCGCTCCACACAGCCCCGCCGCAGCGTCAGCGCCCGCTCCCGCGCCTCGGTGAGCCGGCCGAGACCGGTCAGCGCGAAGACCCGCACCAGATGGCAGCGGAGCCCGGCGCCTGAGTCGAAGGGAGCGGCCGACGCCGCCCCGAGCGCCTCGGCCGCGATCCGGTCCGCGTCCAGCGGCCGGCCCGTCAACAGCGCGATCAGCCCGCCGAGATACCCGGCCTCCAGCGTCCCCTCCGGAATGCCGTCCCGGCGCGCCGACCCCGCGCACGCCTCGCTGATCCGCCGGGCCGTCCCGTACTCACCCTGAAGAGTGACCGCGACCCCGAGTGCCCACAGCCCCCGGGTGCGGTCGGGGCCGCCGTGCGGATGGGCGGCCAGGGCCTGTTCCAGATAGTCCCGGGCCTCGTGCAGATGGCCGCAGCAGCTCCAGAAGAATCCCACCAGGCCCATCAGCCGCAGCGCCCGCCCGGGGGACGCGGTCAGTAAATGGTCCAGCGCGGTGCACAGATCGGTGTGGACCTCGCCGATCCTGCGGTACCAGTAGGCCTGTTCCGGCCCGAGCCACCGCTCGTCGGCCCGGTGCGCGAAGCGCAGGAAGTGATCGGCGTGCCGCTCGGCCACCGCGCTCTCCTCGTGCAGCGCGCGCAGCCACATCCGCCCGTACTCCCGGATGGTGTCGAGCATCCGGTAGCGGACGCCGCTGCCGCCCTCCACCTTGACGGCCCGGATCACCGACGCGGCCACCAGCCGGTCGAGCAGGGGGCCGATCGCCCCGGCGCCGAGCGGGCCGCCCGCGCACACCGCGCGCGCGGCCTCCTCCTCGAAGTCGCCGCGGAAGACGGTCAGCCGTGCCCACAGCAGCCGCTCCAGCGGTGCGCACAGCTCATGACTCCACCCGATCGTGGTAAGCATCGTCCGGTGCCGCTCGGGGTGGGCCGGGGCGCCGTCGGTGGCCCTGAGCACATCGAAGCGCGAGGTGAGCCGTTCGGCGATCTCGTCGAGTCCGGTGCGGCCGGCCTGCGCGGCGGCCAGTTCCAGGGCCAGCGGAATGCCCTCCAGCCGGCGGCAGATCCGCACGGCGGCCTCCCCGTCGCCTCCGCCTCCGTCGTCTTCATCGCCCCCATCATCCCCTTTGCCCCCATTAGTCCCGTCTGTTGGGGAACCTCCACCGCCCGGCCGTGAGCCCCGCCCGGCGCCGGACTTGGTTCCGGACGGTCCCGCTCCGGCCGCCGCCACCCGCTGCCGGAACAGCTCCAGCGCGTCCGGTTCGTCCACGGACAGCGGGGCGACCTCGATCAGCCGCTCGCCTGCCATGCCCAGCGGCTGCCTGCTGGTGACCAGTACACGGAGCCCCGGGACGACCGTCAGCAGATCGCCGACCAGCGCCCGGCAGGGGTCGAGGAGGTGTTCGCACGAGTCCAGCACCAGCAGCAGCCGCTTGTCCATCAGCCACTCGCAGAGCGCGTCGACCGGCATCCGAGGGGTGTGGTCGTTGAGCGCGCAGGCGTCCGAGACCGTCGCCGTCAGCAGCCGGTGGCCGTGGAGCGGGGCCAGATCCGCCCAGGCCACCCCGTCGGAGAACGCCCCGGCCGCCCGTCTCGCGGCGCGCAGGGCCAGACGCGACTTGCCCACGCCGCCGCTGCCGACGAGCGTGATCAGCCGGTCGTGCCCCAGCGCCCGGTCCAGCCGGGACAGCTCCCGGCTCCGTCCCACGAAACTGGTGGATTCCTCGGGGAGATTGCCCAACACGGAGTCAGTCTTGCCTATGTAAGCCTTGCCTGAGGCAACCTCATGAAGGGGTTGACGCCGCCTCCACGGCCCGTTTGAGATTGCGCAGCGTCCGGCGTATGTTGCCGCGCTGGAAGTCGGCGAAGGTCTGGCCGCCGGTGGCCGCCCGGTCGAAGGTGTTGGCGAGGCCGTCCGGCCAGCTCCGCCGGTCGTCCCGCCAGGTCTCCGTCACCCGCGTACCGCCGTCGACCGCGTCGAAGCGGTACTCCCAGGTGGCGATCCGGCCCCGCAGCAGCGGTCGGCGGAGGCCGATGGCGTGCACCCGGAAGGCGAAGCGCCGGCCCGGATCGGCCGCCGTCACCGTGCAGCGCGTGGTCCAGCGCAGCCCACCGCGCTTGTTGTGGCCGTCGAACTCCATGCCGACATGGGCGCCCGCGCCGCTGTCGCGCACCGTGGCACCCAGATTCTCCGGGCTCCAGCGGCCCATCAGGGCCGGATCGCTGACCTGCTCGTAGATTGTGGACGGTGCGGCCTGGATGACGATGCAGTCCGAGACCGACAGGGTGCGTGGCATGGTGGAGGACTCCGGTTCGTGTGGGCGTGGCGGCTTCGTGGCGGGCGGAGGCTGGTGCGGGGCCCTTGCCCCGGGAGCGGGATTCAACTCCTCTCCGGCGGTGTCTTTCCGCCGCTCCGGCCGGAACGGGGGCCGAGGTGCCGGGAGCGGAGACGGACCCCAAGGTTACCTACTGGTAGGAATGTGCGAGGCCGGGCGCGTGCGGCGACAGGGCGCGCCGGCCGCCGGCTTCCGCGCGTGGATGTCCGTGCGGCCGATGGCTCTGTTCGCCGCCGGGGCCGCCCTCCGCGCCGGGCTCCCGGCCGTGAGTGAGGTGATGCCGGTCGGCCGCGTCGGTCCCCGCCCGCCCCGCGGCCCCGTGGGATCGGGCCATTCCGGCCGGGCTCCTCCGTCCCAGAAAGCGGAATGTTCCCGTCCGTTCGACTACCGATAAAGAAAAGATAAGCGCAGAATGAAAGGGCGCGCCCCCGCGGCGCGCGGTTCGGCCGGACGATCGCGGACACGATCGGCAGAGAGCTGAAGGAGGCGATTCGTATGGCCGGCGTCTCGCACAGGGAAGACGTCTCGCACCGGGAGGATCTGGCGGGGCATCCCGACATCACGGAGATGCGGGATCGCTATGCCCGCGTGCTCGGAGGGCGCGATGTCGCCCTCGTGGACGGCCCGGTGTTCCTGGTCGGCCTCGCGTGCGCGGTCTCCCCGTGGATCGTCCACTTCTCGGGGAGCCAGCCCGCCCTCGCGACCCACAACCTGATCATGGGCGTCGCGATTGTCGTGCTGGCGCTCGGATTCACCGTGATGCCGCAGAGGATGTACGGCCTGAGCTGGGCCATGTGCGCGATGGGCGCGTGGCTCGTCGTCGCGCCGTGGATCGTGGGCAGCAGCCCGGACGCGGGTGTGATCTGGACCAATGTGATCCTCGGCGGCCTCACCTTCGTGCTGGGGGTGGTCTGTACGGCTGCGGCGATGAGAAGCGGCCGGGGCGCCGGATGAACCGGTCTACGAGTCGCTCAGCAGCCAACTCCGCGGCGAGCGCTGACGAGCGGTGTTGAGCAGGGCGTGGATGCGCTCCCCTGCCTGGTCGGCGTCCTTGACGGGCGAGGCGAAGGCGAGGCGCGCATCCTCGTGGCTGCGGATGTACTCCAGCCGCAGGGTGATGCCGTAGCGGTCGATGGCGAGCGGCAGCGCCCGCCGCACCCCGAGCGTCACCCTCGGCTTCACCAGCCGCAGCAGCAGTCCGACGACATCGCCGTGATCGTCGGTCAGATGGGTGAGCATCCCGGCCTCGCAGGTCGCCAGGGGGTCGGTCTCCGCGTCCATCAACTCGTCGAGCCCCACGGTGATCCGCTCGCCCCCGGCGTCCAGGACCGCGTGGGAGAACTCCATGCAGCGGCTGCCCTCGGGTGTCGCGTGCCCGGCGGGGGGCAGCAGCCAGCCCGCGAGCAGGACCCTGGCCCGGACGCGGTCGCGGACCGGGGTGGGCGCGACATCGGTGAACTCCAGCGAGGCGCGCACGGGTCCGCCCTCCGGCGCCGGTGGCGCGTCGCTCTCCCAGGCGCGGGACAGTGCCGGGTGCAGATGGATGTGCTCGGCGACCCCGGGCCCGTCCAGCCGCGACACCTCCGTGCGCCCCGCGTCGGTGACCACGGTCATCGAGTCGGCGGCGGTGAGGATCGAGCGGATGCGTTCCGCGCTCGACGGTCGCACGGGAGGGGCATTGAACAGTCGGCGCATCCGGGTCTCCACATCTCCGCACACCGGGACAACAGTGAGAGTTAGGTATGCCTAACCTAACCCGCACTCCTCGTCATCGCCAAGCCCGTGCGCGGGGGCGCACCGATACACACCGGGCGCGGCGCCTCCCCACAGGCCCCGCACCCGGGCGTGTCGGCAGGACGGCGGCCCGCCGGAAGCTCCGGCCCGGCGGCAGTTCCACGATCCCCTCCGTCGGCCGCCGCATCCCCGCGCCCGGGATGGCGGAGCCCGTGCGCACCGGGGTGCGCCGGCTCCTGTCCGGTCCGCGCGGCCAGTGCCGCCCGGAGCCGCTCGTACGGCAACTCCGCCCCGTCCTCGGCCCACTCGCCCGGCAGGGTGGTCGTCGTGCACGGCGAGGGCGTCCGCCGGCAGCTCCCGCGAGCCCGTGTCGGCTCCGGCGCACGCACCACAAAGGCGCCCGGGGTGCCCCGCGCCCGTACCCGGTCCACGGCGGCCACGGACAGGGCCGGCCGCGTGGCGGTCTCCCGCAGCACCCGGCCGGCGCCGGTGTCCGCCCGGCGGCAACCGAACAGGCGGACGGCACCCCTGGGGGGCACCCCGCTCAGGGGTCGAGCGCCCGCGCCGACACCGGCAGTCCGGGGGCCTGGTGGCCGCCGCTGGCCAGCATGCGCACCTCACCGCGCTCGCTGATCTCCGCCCGGACGATACCGGTGTCGTCCTCGTAGACGGGATGGCCGCCGGCGCCCGCCCGCTCGGTGCGCCGGACGACCACCACGTCGTCCTCCGCGCCCGACGCCTGGAAGACCAGCTCGTACCTCTCCGCGTACTCCATGGGATCTCCTGACACACGCACCGGCCGGGTGGGCCCGCGCCCACGCTCCCGTCCCCCGGCGGGCCGGCCGCCGGGGACGGGTACGGCCCGGCACCATCCTTCCCCAGCCCCGCCCCCGGCGCCTGGGGAGGAGGCGCCCGGCAGCGGCCGGCCTGGCCGGTATGCGCCTTGTCCGGGCGCCGGCGCCGGCGTCACGATGACAGGGCCGACCGGAGCCGCGCAGCCGAGGAGGGCCCCATGGACAGCCCAGAGCCGCCGCCGACGATCCGTGGTCTGCTCCCCGACCACCGCGACACACCACTCGACCGGGTGCCCGAGGAGGATCGCTGCGCCGTACTGGCGCGGGCGGGTTCGGCGCGAGAAACCCCCTCCGCCTTCCAGTCCTCGGGATCGGTCCGGCCCGCGCCGTAGGCCCCTGGAGCTCATGTGCCCACGGCCCCGCGACCCTTCCGGCAGTTCGTGGTCAAGGTGCACAGCCGGTGCGATCTCGCCTGTGACCACTGCTATGTCTACCGGCACGCGGACCAGAGCTGGCGGAGCCGCCCGGTGACGATGTCACCGCGCACCTTCGCCCTCGCCGCCGCGCGGATGGCCGAGCACGCGGCGGCGCACGGACTGCCCCGCCTCCACGTGGTCCTGCACGGCGGGGAACCCCTGCTGGCGGGCCGGGAGAGACTGCGCGGGTTCGCCCGGGAACTGCGCTCGGCGCTCGACGGCGTCTGCGACCTCGACCTGCGGATGCAGACCAACGGGCTGCGGCTGGACGACGCGTTCTGCGCCATGCTCGCCGAGGAGCGCATCGTCACCGGTGTCTCCCTGGACGGCGACCGGGACGCCAACGACCGGCACCGCGTCAGAGCCGACGGATCGGGCAGCCACGACCAGGTGGTCGCCGCCGTGCGGCGGCTGGGGGCGCCCGCGCACCGGCGCGCCTTCGGCGGGCTGCTGTGCACCGTCGACGTGGCCAACGACCCGGTCGCTGTCTACCGTTCGCTCTCCGGTCTCGACCCGCCCGGGATCGACTTCCTGCTGCCGCACGCCACCTGGGACCGGCCGCCGCCCCGCCCGCACGGCCCCACCGACTACGCGGACTGGCTGATCGCCGTCCACCGGCGGTGGACCGCGGACGGACGGCCGGTCCGCATCCGGCTGTTCGAATCGATCACCCGGCTCACCCACGGCGGTACGAGCCTGACCGAGGCCCTGGGACTGGGCAGCTCGGACCTCCTCGTCGTGGAGACCGATGGCGCGATCGAACAGGCCGACTGGCTGAAGACCGTCGCCGAGGGAGCCCCCGCGACCGGTTTCCACGTGGCCCGTGACAGCTTCGACCGGGCGGCCGGTCACCCCGGCATCCTGGCCCAGCGACAGGGCCTCGACGGCCTCTCGGCGCAGTGCCGGGCCTGTCCCGCCGTCGACGTCTGCGGCGGCGGCCTGTACGCCCACCGCTTCCGCACCCCCGCCCCCGGCCGGCCGGGCGGCTTCGACCACCCCTCGGTCTACTGTGCCGACCTGCTGAAACTCATCCGTCACGTCGAACGGTCCGACGCCCGCACCCCCGTGCACGGACTGAGCCCCGCCCACTTCGACTCCCTCGCCGCCGGGGCCGGCGGAGCGGACGCCGTCGCCGCGCTGGCCCGGGCCCAGCACGGGGTGCGCCGGGTCCTGCTCGCCGCCGCGCACCGCGCCGCCGCCCCGGGGACGGCCGGACCGGAGACCCCGACCGAGAGGACCACCGAGGCGGAGGCGGAGGCGGCGGGCTGGCGGGCGGTGCTCGGACTCTCCCCGGCCGCCCTGGACATCGCGCTCACCGACCCCGGAGTGCGTCCCTGGGCCCTCGGCGTCTGCGAGAGCGGCGCCGCGGACCCCGGGCGCCCGGCGGAGATCGCCCTGTCCGCCGCCGCGCGCACCGGAGCCCCGCTGCGCCTGACCGTCCCGCTGCGCGGGGGCAGCGTCCACCTCCCGGGCCTGGGCCGGCTGGTCACCGGCGCCGCGGCCGGTTCCCTTGCCATCGCGACCGAGCACGGCCGGATCACCGTCGACGGCACCCCGCTGGACGCCCTCCCCGCCCCGTTCCGCTGGCAGCCGCTCCGGTATCTGGCGGCCGAGGGGATACGGGTGGCGCTGGAGGACACCGCTCCGTATCCGGTGCCCGTGCCCCGGCTCACCCGCGCGCGGCACCGCGCCTGGCAGAGCGCCTTCCGCGCCGCCTGGCGCGTGCTGCGCGAGAGCCACCCCCGGCAGGCCGGGGAACTCGCCGCCGGGCTGCGCTGCCTGGTCCCGCTGCCGGGGCCGCCGGGACCCGCCGCCGTCCGGATGTCCCGGCACACCTTTGGGGCGCCGGCCCTGGCACTGCCACCCACCTCCGAGGCGTTCGCCCTGCTGCTGATCCAGCAGCTCCAGCGGATGAAGCTCGCCGCGCTGGCGGATCTGTACGACCTGCTCGCGCCCGGCGCCGGCCGGTGCCGGGTCGCCTGGCGGAGCCGGCCCCAGCCGCTGGAGACCGTACTGGAGGAGGCGTACGTCCATCTGGCCCTGGCCGGCGCCCACCGCGCCCTCGCCCGCACCGGCGGCGCCCGGTCGGGTCCGGCCGGTTTCAGCGGCCCGGCGGCGGCCCGGCGGGCGGCGTACTGGCACGGCGCGGTGCTCGGCGCGCTGGACACCCTGGACCGGTCCGGCGCCGCCACCGCGGTGGGCGAGCGACTGCTGCGGGGCATGCGCCGGGGCGTCCCGGCGGCCGGAGGGGCCGGGTGAGCCGGGCGGAAGGCGGGGCGGGCCGCCGCCCGGCCACCGGGCCCACGGGGGCGCGCGCCGGAGCACACCGGCCCCGCGCAGCGGGAACCGGCCCGCACGGCAACTCGCGGGCTCCAACCACTAGTACCCGTCGCGCCTTTCGCGCTCCAATGGACTTCTCAGCGTCGGCCCGGCGACCGTGTGTCACCGGACCGGCGAGTGGTGATCGCGGGGGAGGCGATGCCATGACCCATCCTTTTGCCTCTTCGCAGGCGCTGGCCGTGAGCCGGGACCCGTACTTCTTCCTCAGCTACGCCCGCATCCCCTCCAGGGAGGAGGAGCGCAGCCGGGACCACCCCGACCAGGACCTGGTCGATTTCCACCGGGAGTTATGCCGTCACATCATGCAGCTCACCGACCACGACGGCACCGAGCCGCCGGGTTTCCTGGACCGGCGCATGGGCATCGGCGCCGACTGGGAGCGCCATCTCAAGGAGGCCCTGGCGACCTGTCAGGTCTTCGTCCCCGTCTACACCAAGCGGTACTTCTCCCGGGAGTGGTGCGGCAAGGAGTGGGACGCCTTCGCCCGGCGGCAGGCCCGTCAGCATCTGACCCGGCCGTACACGGTCAACGCGATCGTCCCCGTGCTCTGGCTGAGCCCCGCGCATCTCGACATGCCGCCGGTCGCCCAGGCCGTCCAGTACATCCACCCCGACCTCGGGGCCTCGTATCTCAAGATGGGCCTGTACGGGCTGCGGGAGGCGGGCTACGCCATCCAGTACCGCAGAGCGGTGTGGGGCATCGCCCAGACGATCGTCAAGGTCGCCCAGCAGGCCCGTCTCGAAGCCTGCGACACCGCGCTGTTCGAAGACCTCCGCAATGTCTTCGAGGAGGGACCCTGAGATGCCGCTCTTCTTCCTGAGCTACGCCCGCATCCCCGGTGACCGGCGCAGCGGGCCCGACCCCGACCGGCTGGTCTTCGACTTCTACATGAAGCTGCGCAACCGGGTCGCCGCCCGGGCCCGGGTCGCCGGGGTCTCGGCCGGCTTCGTCGAACTGCCCGGCACCACGGGGGAGGAGGTGACCGAGGCGCTCGCCGGCTGCCGGGTGTTCGTCCCGCTCTACTCCAAGCGGTACTTCACCGACTCCCAGTGCGGCCGGCAGTGGACCGCGGTCACCCGCAGGGCGGCCCCGGCGCCCGGTCCCCGGATCGTGCCCGTGCTGTGGACGCCCTATCCGGCGGCCTCGGTGCCGGAGGCCGTGCAGGAGACCCCCGCCCTGCCGGAGACCGCCGGCGACGCGGAGGACGGCTACGCGGCCATGGGGCTGCACCAACTGCTCGACCTGGAGGAGAACCAGGCCCTCCAGGTGATCGAGTGGCTGGCCGGGCGGATCGTGGACTCCGTCCCCGAGTCCTGGGCGCCGGGCGAGCTGGCCCCCTCGGACCTCGCCCGGCTGCCGGACGCCTTCGCCACGCTGCCGCCCAGCCCGCCGCTGCGGATCACCGTGCTCGCCCCGTCCGAGGAGCGGCTGCCGATCGGACGCGAGCCCGCCCGCTACGGCCCGCGCCCCCTCGACTGGAGTCCGTACGGCCCGGTGGCGGGCGGTCCGGTGGCCGAGCAGGTCACCGAACTCGCCCGGAACCTCGGCTTCGACCCGGAGGTGGTCTCGTTCGACAAGGCCCTGGACGAACTGGGCGGGAGCGGCACCCCGGCCGCGCCCTGGATTCTGATCGTCGACCCCTGGGCGCTCCAGGACGCCGGGGTGGCCCGTGACGCCCGGGCGTTCGACGCGGCGAGCCGGCCCTGGACCGCTGTCCTCACCGCACTCGCCGACGACGACCCCCAGACCAAGGAGCACGCCGAACGGCTCCGCGGACTGCTGGAATCCACTTTTCCCCGCTATCTGAGAGAGGGGAGAATCGGGCAGCAGTCGGCCGTTCGCGGCCTGGTCACGGCGGACGCATTCGCCCTGTGGTTCGGGGAGTTGGCCGAGTCCGCCTACATGAGATATCTGCGATACATTCAGCCGCAATCGCCCCCGCGGAGCACGGGCCGGGGGAGAGGGCCGGGGGCCGGCGAAGACGGACTCGGCACCGACGAAAGCGGCGCGGAGGCAAGGCCATGACCGGCGAGAACGCGGGCAGGATCATCACGTTCTATTCGTACAAGGGCGGTACGGGCCGCACCATGGCGCTCGCCAACACCGCCTGGATTCTGGCGTCGTCGGGCCGGCGCGTCCTCGTGGTCGACTGGGATCTCGACGCCCCCGGGCTCGACCGCTTCCTCCACCCCTTTCTGGACCGGGACCGGCTGGCCACCACGCCCGGCGTCCTCGACCTGGTGAGCCGCTTCAACCAGGGCCTGCTGGAGCAGTTGCGGCTGGAGGAGGTGCACGGCGGCCCGGCCTGGAGCGGCGACGGGCCGACCGTGGACGACGCCTGGGTCGCCGAGCGGGCCCGTTTCAACCACTGCGTGATTCCGGTGGTCTGGGAATTCCCGCGGAACGGACGGCTCGATTTCGTCCCGGCGGGCACGAAGAACAAGGGATATCTGAGCGCCTTCTCCCAGTTCGACTGGAAACCGTTCATGGAGGGCCGGAGCGCCACCCAATTCATCGAGGCGCTCAAACGGGAGTTCGTGCAGAATTATGATGATGTGCTGATCGACAGTCGTACCGGTCTCAGCGATATCTCGGACATCTGTACGGTCAATCTGCCGCATACGCTGGTCGCCTGTTTCACCCCCAGCAGCCAGAGCATCGACGGAGCCGCCGCGGTCGCCGAGCGGATCGAGGCGATGTACGGCAACCGCAGCATCCGCATCCTCCCCGTGCCCATGAGGGTCGAGGACACCAACGGCCAGGCCGACCGGCTCGACGCGGCCCGCGCCCAGATCCGGCTGCGGTTCGGCCGGCTCCTGGAGCGGCACAGCACCATCGCCCCGCACGACTACTGGGGCCGGGTCGAGATCCCGTACCGCCCCGCGTACTCCTACGAGGAACTGCTCGCGCCCTTCCGCGACACCCCCGGGAGCCACTCCTCCCTGCTCGCCGCCTACGAACGGCTCACCGCCGTCGTCTCCGACGGCGCCGTCACCGCCATGCCGCACATGGAGGAGCACACCCGGCAGCGCTATCTCGACCTCTTCACCCGGCGCCGGCCGCTCGACGTCTCCGACGTCTACATCAGCCATGTCCCGCAGGACCGCACCTGGGCCGAGTGGATTCGCTCCGTGCTGGAGGCCGCCGACTTCCGGGTCCATCTCGCCCAGGAGGCCACCGGCGAGGGCGGCCGGCTGAAGACCGAGACCGAGCGCGGTGTCGAGGCCACCTCGCACACCCTCGCCGTGCTCTCCGCCGCCTATCTGCGCTCCTCCCGCTTCCGCACCACCTGGGAGACCGTCTTCTCCCCCGACCGGCTGGGCAACCGCCGCAATCTGGTGCCCGTGCGCGTCGAGGAGATCGCCCTGAGCGCCCCCTTCACCGAGCAACTGGTCGACCTCACCCGCTGCCCCACCGAGGACTCCGCCCGGGAGGCCCTGCTGCGCGTCTTCGAGGTGACCCCGGAGCCGCGCGCCCGCACCCACTACACCGGCGCCGACCGCAGCGCCCCCCGCTACCCCGGGGCCGAGCCGCCCGTCTGGTCGGTCCCGCTGCGCACCACCTCCTTCACCGGGCGCACCGAACTGCTCGACGCCATCCGGGAGGGCCTGCGCAACGGGAACCAGACGATCCTGCTGCGCGGGATGGGCGGCGTGGGCAAGACCCTGCTGGCGCAGGAGTTCGCCCACCGCTTCAAGGGGGACTACGACGTCGTCTGGCACATCCAGGCCGAACAGCTCAACCTCGCGGTGGAGCAGTACGCCGCGATGGCCCCCGAACTGGGACTGCCCGAGCGCAAGAACCCCACCGACGCGGCCCGTGCGGTCCGCGACGCCCTCGACCGGGGCGAGCCGTACCACCGCTGGCTGCTGATCCTGGACAACGCCGACGAGGCCGACCGGCTCACCGACTTCCTCGCCCGGGGGCGCTCCGGCCACATCATCGTCACCAGCCAGCGGTCCGAGGGCTGGGGCCGCCACGCCGAGACGATCGAGGTCGGGGTCTTCACCCGCTCCGAGAGCGTCAGCCATCTGCGCCGCCGGCTGCCCGACATCGGACCCGACGAGGCCGACCAGCTCGCCGCCGAACTCGGCGATCTGCCCATCGCCGTCGAACAGGCCGCCGCCGGGATCAAACAGACCGGTCTCAACGCCCGCGAGTACATCCGCCTCCTCCAGAAGCCCACCGCGGGCAGCGGCGCGCCCCACGACGGCGACGAGGTCGCCGATCTCACCAAGGCCACCGGCGGCACCTGGGACTTCGCGATCGGCCGGCTCAGGGAGAACTACCCGCCCGCCGTACGGCTGCTCCAGCTCTGCTCCTACTTCGGCCCCGAGCCCATCTCCATGGATCTGCTCCAGGGCGTGGAGATCGCCCGCTCCCTCGGCGGCGGACGGACCGTCTCCCGCGCCTACCAGGAGCTGAGCCGCTTCGCCCTGCTCCGCGTCGACCGCAAGGCCCGCTGCGTCCAGGTGCACCGGCTGATCCAGCGCTCCATGCGCAACCGGATGAGCCCCCAGGAGCAGGAGAGCGCCCGCCACATGGTCTACCGGGCGCTGATCGCCGCCCGGCCCGGCAAGGACGACCCCGAGGACCCGAGCACCTGGGACCAGTACCGCATCATCTGGCCGCACCTGGGCACCCCCTGGTCGATGGTCACCGCCGACGACGGCGTCCGCGAGCTGCTCGTGGACCGGGTGCGCCAGCTGCGCCGCCGGGGCGAGCTGACCCAGGCCCTGGAGCTGAGCGAGCGCTGTGTCTCCGGCTGGAGCGCCGCCGGCGACCCCGACGAGCGGTGGACGCTCCACATGCGCTTCCAGATCGGCAACATCCTGCGCGCCCAGGGCCGGTACGAGGAGTCGCTCGCCCTGAACTCGGCGGTGCTGGAGCGCCAGCTCGACGTCCTCGGCGACAAGGACGACCAGCATGTCCTGATGACCACCAGCAGCATCGCCGCCGATCTGCGCGGCCTCGGCCGCTTCGCCGAGGCACTCCAGTACGACCGGGAGACCCATCGCCGCTACAGCGAGGTCTACGGCGAGGACCATCCGCGCACCCTGAACGTCGCCAACAACCTCGCCGTGTCCCTGCGCGCGTCAGGCGACTACTACGGGGCCCGTGACCTGGACCGCCGCACCCTGGAGACCAGGGAGGAGATCCTCCTCCCCGACCATCCGCTGACCATCGAGTCCGCCGTCAACCTCGGCCGCGATCTGCGCGACTGCGGCGACTACGCGGCCTCCGTCAATCTGCTCAAGCGCGCCCACGAACGCTGTCTGCGCAATGTCGAACTGACCGAGGGCGCGCCGACCGTGCTCAACACCGTCAAGGGCCTGGCCGGATCGCTGCGCGGCGCCGGACGGCCGGGGGAGGCGGAGCAGTTCACCCGGCATGTGCTCAAGCACATGCCCGACAGCGACGCCGGAGACTCCCCGGAGCGGCTGCTGATCGAGATGAACCTCGCCGCCGATCTGATGGCCCTGGAGAAGGACGACGAGGGTCTCGAACTGCTGCGCGGGGTGCTCGGCGGACTCGGCCGCAGCCTCGGGGCCCGGCACCCCTCCACCATCGCCTGCGCGGTCAACTACGCCGTCCATCTGCTGCGCGCCGGCGACCAGGCCGAGGGGGAGGCCCTCCTCGAACGGTCCGTGACCGCGTACACCGAACTGCTCGGCGAGAGCCATCCGCACGTACTGGCCTGCCGGGTCAACCTCGGCAGCGCCCAGGCGCTGGGGGGCCGGCCCGACGCGGCGCGGCGCACCTACGAGTCGGCCTTCGACCAGTTGCGCGAGGTGCTGCGCTCCAACCATCCGTCGACGCTGGTGTGCGCGGGCAACCTCGCGATCGTGCTGCGCGATCTCGGCGACCACGGGGCCGCCGAGACCATGCGGGACGGGGTCCTGGCCGAGATGGTCAAACGGCTCGGCACCGAGCACCCGAGGACGGCGGCGCTCCAGGAGTGGCGGTGGAGCGCGCTGGAACTCGAACCGCACCCCATCTGAGACCCCCTCGGCCGGTGGACCGGAGGGGGTCAGACCGTGTGCGTACGGGCGTTGTCGCGGACCCAGGCCAGGATCGGCGGCAGCGCCGGAAGGGCGGCGAAGTGGGCGGCGGAGGGCTGGAGCACCGCGCTGGCTCCCGGGATGCGGCCCGCGAGCCAGTGGAAGTGGCTCACGGGCGCGAACACATCGTGCTCCCCGTGCCAGAGCAGCACGGGCACCCCGTCGATGCTCTGCGGCCGGAACCCCCAGGGAGTGCGGAAGGAGACCAGATCGTCGACCCAGCCCATGGGCCGCGGCGGCCCGTCCGGTCCGCCCGGTGACGGCTCGGCGCTCCCGCCGACCGCGGAGAGGTAGTTGAGGAGCAGCAGATCGCGGATTCCGGCGTCCTCCACCACCCTGCGGTCCACCACGGGCATCTCGGTGGTGAGCGAGTTCAGCAGCGAGGAGGGGTTCCTGCGGATGGCGTCGGCGCTGCGCGCGAGGAGCGCGCCGACGCGCGAGAGATCGGGGGACTCGGCCATCAGGGTGTACGTCATCACATTGGACTCGGCCATGCCGGCCAGCCAGTCCAGCCCCTCGGCGTCCGGGGGAGCGATGGTGACCACGGCGGCGGCGCTCGCCACCCGCTCGGGCGCGAGCGCCGCGCAGGCCAGCGCGTGCGGACCGCCGCCGGAGCGCCCCACCACCGAGTACCGCCGCAGCCCCAGCGCGTCCGCGATGGCGGTGACATCACGGGCCGCGTCGGCGACATTCCGGCCGGCGTGCCGGTCGGAGTCGCCGTACCCGGGGCGGTCGTAGGCGATGAGACGGATTCCGAGGTTGTGCAGATGGAAGGTGCGGGGCCGGGGCCCGAGCCGGCTGCCGGGCGTGCCGTGCAGCAGGAACACCGGGTAGCCCTGTGCGTCGCCCCACTCGTCGTAGGCGAGCTTTCCGTCGCGGTCGGGCGCCTGGACCAAACCCACCGTTGCCTCCCGTTGCCAGCGGCTCGGCCGGAACGGCATCTCACTCCAGGATGCTGGACCCGGTCGCCGCCCGCAGCACGCTAATCAGCCGAACTGGCCCGGCCCGCCGCTCGGCCGGCCGTTACGACGGTAGCCGACCGGCCCCGGCGGCGTGCCGCCAACGCCGCCGAAGCCCCGGTTCGCGGGGTGACGGCCCCCCGCCCCGGGTTGACGCCGCGCGCCGAGCGCGGCGCGGGCCGTCCGCCGGGGCGGTTCACGGAGCGGTCCCCTCCAGCCGCCGCAACCGCTCGGCGTCCCCCGTGCGCGGGCAGGTCGCGCAGGCCTCGGCCGGGCGGATCGTGTAGAAGAGGCAGCAGCCCATCCGGGTGCGGGTGGGGTGGGACCGGCCGTCCCGGTCCACCAGCCCGCGGAAGGCGGCCCCGCCCGGGTAGGGGCTCACGGCGCCCGGCAGCAGCTCCCCGGCCTCCCGGACGGCCCGCTCCTCGTCGCCGAGCATCCGGCCCAGATACCAGATCCCCGAGACGAGATCGTCGGTGACCATGCCCCACAGCGCCCGGGGTCCGCGCCGCAGCCGGGGGCCGATCGCCGCCAGCACCGGCCGCACATGGTCGGCGACCGCCGCGCGCAGCTCCGCGCGGAGCGCCTCCTCGCCGGCGACGACCCGCACCCCCGGCAGCCCCGCCGCCGGATCGTCGGGCAGACAGGAGAAGGCGCCCGGCACGACCGCGTAGGACTCACTCGTACGGCTGATTCTGACCTGGTCCGGACGGAGCCGCGGAACCCGTCGCTCCAGATACCAGGGGCCGCTGATCAGCAGCGAGGCCGACCAGAGAAAGCCGTGCAGTGCCCGCGAGGCGACGACATCGGGCCGTGCGGTGTGGTCGTAGCGGCTCTGGATGCGGCCGGCCTCGGCGGCGAGGAAGCCGTCGAGCAGCTCGGGACGGCAGGCCAGCTCCGCGCCGTCGACCCAGCCCTGGGCGGCGGGCGTATGAGGCTCCGCCACCACCACGTCGAGGGCCGCGCACAGCCGGGCGAGCCGGTGGTAGGCGGAGGCGAGCAGCGTGGAGCAGCTGAGGGCAGCTCCGGCAGGTGCAGGCGCCGGGGCCAGAGTCACGGGTACTCCTCAAAGGGAAAGTGCGAGGGGGGAGAAGGTAAGGCTCACCTTAACCACATCTTCGGACCAGATCGTTAACTGGGGCGGTGGTGAGGTGAATTGGCTTTATTAGGCTCACCTAACCTAAGCTCCGGACGGGGTAACCCGGAGCGACCACAACCGCTGCGACCTGGGAGTTCGTCGCGGGCGCCGCTGCCGGGCCGCCTCGGTCGGCCCTGTCCTGTTCCTGCCTGTCCCCTGCCCAGTGAATGTGCGCGCGGAAGTATTTCACCCATGCAGATGTATGTGCTCGCCCTCAATCCCACCGATTCGGTCACCGAGGGCTTCCTTCCCGCCGCCCGACGGCTCGGACTCACCGTCACCCTGCTGACGGACCAGCCCCGGGCGCACCGCGACCGCTACCGGGACATCCTCCCGGACATCGAGATACTCCCGTGCGATGTGCGCGACTTCCACGCGGTCATCACCCTGATCTCCGCGCACCGCCCCCCGGACGCCGTCTTCAGCAACAGCGACCACCTCCAGACCCCGGCCGCGCTGGCCGCCGCGTACTTCGGCCTCCCCGCCAAGAGCTGGCAGGCGGCCCTGCGCACCAAGGACAAGGCCCAGATGCGCCGGCACCTCCCCGCGGACCGGGTGCGCGCGGTGGAGCTGGCGGGCCACCGGGACCCGGCGGAGATCCTCGCCCTCGACCCCCCGATCCCCTGTGTGGTCAAGCCCCGCGAGGGAGTGGCCAGCGAGGACGTGGTCCATGTCGGGGACCGCGGCGAACTCGTCCGGCAGTGCGCCCGCGTCCGCGCCCGCCGCCCCGGCGCCGCGCTGGTCGCCGAGGAGTATCTGCCCGGCGAGCTGTACACCCTGGAGACCCTCGGCGACGGCCGCGGCCTGCACGTCCTCGGCGGCTTCCACACCGAGCTCTCCCCGCTGCCGTACTTCATCGAGGAACGCATGGCGTTCGTCCCCGCCCACCCCGCACCCGTCCTGGCCCAGGTGCTGGAGCGGCTCGACGCCCTCGGCGTCGGATTCGGGGCCTGCCACACCGAGTTCGTCGTCCACGAGGGCCGGGTGCGGCTGATCGAGGTCAACTACCGCGCCATCGGCGACCAGTGCGATCTCCTTCTCGCGGAACTCCTCGGCATCCCTCTGTTCGACCACATCCTGCGCACCCATCTCGGTGAGCCGCTTCCGGCCGATCTGCCCGTCCGCACCGGTGTCGCGGCCCGTCTCGCCTACCCCCTGGCCGACCGAGCGGGCACCCTGAGCGCAGCGCCCGGACCCGCCGATCTCACAATCGACGGTGTGAAACTCACCTACCGTCCGGCGCGCTCCCTCGGCGAGCGCCACGACCTCCACCACACCAACCGCGACTTCCTCGGCATCGTCCGCGCCACCGGCCCGGACCAGGAGTCCGTGGACCAGGCAGTGGACGACTTTCTCGCCGGGCTGAGCTGGGAGATCACACCGTGACGGTGACCCGCACCGACCATGAGACCCGCCTGCTGCTCACGGTGCTCAGCACCCTGCTGCGGGAGGATGTCGTCGGGCTGCGCAGCCGCAGCACTCCCCACGAGCGGCCCGACGGCACCTGGCTGCGCCTCGGCACCGGCGCACCGGAAGAGGACGCCTGGCTGCTGCCCGTCCGCCGCACCGACCCCGGATTCCAGTGCGACACCGAGGCCCGGCTGCCCCTGCTGCGCCGTGAGTCCGACGGCACGGAGCTGACCACGGCCGGCGCGATACTGGCCGCCCTCGGCGAACTCGCCGACCCCCGCGACCAGACCGGCTTCGAGGCCTTCGCCGCCGAGTGCCGGCGGGAACTGGCGGCCCGGCGGCTGCACACCGCCACCCACGAACCCATCACCACCGGCCTCACCAGCCGCTACGGCGCCGACCCGGCCCGCTGGACGGGCCCGGCCGCCGCGCTCGCCTTCGACACCCTCGCCGCCCGCATCGACCACCCCGTCTACCCCACCGCGCACAGCAGGCCCGGCCTCACCGAGGACGACCTCAGGGCCCACGCGCCCGAGTTCCACCCCCGCTTCCCGCTGCGTCTGCTCCTGCTGCCCCGGGACGCCGTCACCGCCCGGGGCTGGGACCCCGCCCTGGTGCCCTCGCTCCCCGCCCCGGACGAGGACCGGATCGCGCTGCCCGTCCACCCGCTCACCGCCGGGGACGCCCTGCGCGAGGCGCTGCGCGCCACCGGGCTCGACCGCGCGGCCGAACTCGTCCCGGCACCGGGGCCCGACGCCGTACCCACGCTGTCGATGCGGACCGTCGCCCTCACCGCCGACCCCGCCGTCCACCTCAAACTGCCCCTCGCCACCTCCACCCTCGGCCGGCTCAACCGGCGCACCGTCAAGCCCGGCACGCTCGCCGACGGCGCGGCCGGCCAGCGGCTGCTGGAACGGGTCATCGCCCGCGAGCCCCGCTTCCGGGACACCGTCCTGCACGCGGACGAGACGCGGTACGCGCACGCCGGGCACGACCTCCTCGCCGTGCTGCTGCGCCGGCTGCCGGCCGGACTCGACGGCACCGCCGTCGTCCCCCTCGCCGCCCTCCTCGCCCCCGCCCCCGACGGCAGGCCCGTCGTCTCCCACCTCGCCGACCGCTTCCACGGCGGCGATCCGGCCGTCCTGTTCGACGCGCTGCTGACCCTGCTCCTCGACTGGCAGACCACCCTGTTCGGCTACGGCATCGCCCTGGAGTCCCACCAGCAGAACATCTCCCTGCTGCTGGACCGGCCCGGCGGGCGCACTCGGCTGCGGCTGCTCCTCAAGGACAACGACGGACCCCGCGTCAACACCACCCGCCTCGGCGACACCCTCGGCCCCCGGGCCGTCTCCTTCGACGACCGGCGGATACTCCACGACGGCGACGGACCCGTCCTCGACCTCTTCACCACCATCACGGTCCATCTGTGCGCGGGCGCGCTCGCCTTCGGGCTCGCCCGCCACGGATACGCGCCCCTCGGCCGGCTGCTCACCCTGGTGCGCAACCGGCTCGACGAGGCCGCCGGCCGGCTCGCACCCGAGCGCGGCGCCCTGCTGCGCACCCATGTCCTGGACGCGGCGGAGCTGCCCATCAAGGCCATGGTCACGGCGGGCACGCTGCTCGCCAAGGAGAGATCAGGGGCAGAGGACATCAACAAGCACTACGGCACCGGCCCCAACTATCTGGCACCGGGAAGGAGGAGTCGATGACCAGCACCATCCCCGACCGCCCCGCCGGCCCCGCGGGCCCGCCCTCCCGGCTCCCCACGGCCGACGAGGCCGTCGCCCACACCCTCCTCAACTGCCTGCTCCGGGAGGTCTCGGCCCCCGAGCACCAGACCGCGGTCGGCGGCGGCCATCTGATGCTCCGGCTGCCCCGGCGCGGCGTGCTGCTCCGGATCGGTCTGCGCCGCACCTCGCTCCTGGGCTCCCACCGCTTCACCGGCCCGGTCACCGAACGGCGCGGACACGGCTGGGCCGAGGTGGACTGGCGGCAGCTCGCCGCCTACACCCATACGGAGCTGTCGCTGCGGACCGGGGCCCGGAACGACGAGTTCCTGCCCCAGGTCGCCGCCAGCCACCAGGGGGTCTCCGCGGCCCTCGCCGCCCACGGGGGCCCCGCCCGGGAAGGGGCCGGCCCGCTCGCCGCCTATCTCGCGTCCGAGCAGTCCCTCGTCCTCGGGCACCGCTTCCACCCCACCCCCAAGGCCCACAGCTCGGACCCGGCCACCTGGTCCGCGTACGCGCCGGAGGCCCGCGCCGCCTTCCCGCTGCGGCTGCTCGCCGTCCGGGAGCACCTCATCGCCCGGGAGTGCGCCGAACCCGGCGCGGACGCGCCCCTGGACCGGATGCGGCCGGTGCCCGAGGGGTACCGGCTGCTGCCCGCCCACCCCTGGCAGTACGAGCAGTTGCGCGACCGTCCCGTCGTGCGCGCGGCCCTGGAGCGGGGCGACCTCCTCGACCTGGGCGCCGGGAACCGGATCTTCACCCCGACGGCCTCGGTCCGCACCCTCTACGACGGCGACACCTTCCTCAAGTTCAGCCTCAATGTCCGGATCACCAACTGCGTCCGGAAGAACGCCCACTACGAACTCTCCGGCGCCGTCGCCCTCACCCGGATTCTGGCGCCCGCGCTCGCCGATCTCGCCGCCCGCTTTCCCGGCGCCGGGATGCTCCGCGAGCCCGCCTACCGCAGCATCGCCCTCCCCGGCCCCGGCGGGCACCCCGACATCGGGGTCCTGGAGGGCTTCGGGGTGATCGTGCGCGAAGGGCTCGGCGGACAGCTCGCCCCGGGCACCACCCCGCTGCTGGCCGCGGCCGTCGCCGACGAGTACCCCACCGGCCCCGGCCATGTCTCCCGGCTCGCCGGGCAGGGGCCCGAGGCCGCGCTCGACTGGTGGCGGCGGTACCTCGGCCTGCTGGTGCCGCCCGTGCTCGCCGCCTACTTCGACCACGGCCTGGTCCTCGAACCCCACCTCCAGAACGTCATCGTCTGCGTCGGCGCCGACGGGCTCCCCGCCCAGGTCCTCTTTCGCGACCTGGAGGGCACCAAGCTGGTGCCCGACCACCACGAGGAGGCGCTCGCCTCGCTGCCCCCCGATGTCGCGGGCCCGCTGGCCTACGACGCCCGGCACGGCTGGGACCGGGTCGTCTACTGCCTGCTCGTCAACCACATCGCCGAACTGCTGGCCGCCCTCGCCGATCTGCACCCCCGGCACGAGCCCGCCCTCTGGAGCGCGGTGCGCCGCACCATCGAGGAGTACGCGGAGTCCTCGGGCCGGCCGCCCCGGCTCCGGGCCCTGCTCGCCGGGGTGCCGCTGCCCGCCAAGGCCAATCTGCTCGCCCGCTGGGACCGCTCGGCCGACCGTCACGCCGGATACGTCCGGCTGCCCTCCCCGCTCGCGGAGGACGTCCTCACCCAGGTGACCCGCGCCGAAGCCGATCGGAGCCCCCGTTGATCCCGCCCGCCGTGCACCGGCTCGCCCGCTCGCTGCCCCCCGGCCGGCTCCCCGCCTATCTGTACGACCTCACCGCCCTGGACGAGCACGCCCGCGCGGTCCGGGCCGCCCTGCCGGAGCGGGTCGAGCTGTACTACGCGGCCAAGGCCAACCCGGAACCGGAGATCCTCACCGCGCTCTCCCCCCATGTCGACGGCTACGAGGTCTCGTCCGGCGGTGAACTCGCCCATGTGGCCGGCGCGGTGCCCGGCCGTCCGCTGGCCCTCTCCGGACCCGGCAAGACACCCGCCGAGATCGAGGCCGCGCTGCGGCTGGGCGTGGACCGCTTCCATGTGGAGAGCGCCCATGAACTCGCGGTGCTCGCCGCCCTCGCCGACCGCCTCGGCACCCGCGCCCGGGTGCTGCTCCGCTTCAACCTCGCCGTCGACGGCGCGCTGCTCCGGGGCAGCGCCCTGGCCATGGGCGGGCGGCCCGCCCCCTTCGGCATCGACCCCGCCGACGCGGACGCGCTGGTCGGCCGGCTCACCGGCCCGAGCCTGCCCCGGCTGGAGTTCCTCGGTGTCCACGCCCACCTCGCCAGCGGACTCACCGCTCCGCAGCACCTCGCCGTCGCGGCGTCCGTGACCGGCTGGTCGGCGGCGCTCGCCGCCCGGCACGGCGTCCGGCTGCGCGAGGTGAACCTGGGCGGCGGGATGTCCGTCGACTACACCCGCCCCGAGGCCCGCTTCGACTGGGCCGGCTACGGCTCCGGTCTCGCCCGGATCGCCGCGGCCCACCCCGGCACGGTGCTGCGCGTCGAACCGGGCCGGGCGCTCACCGTCCACTGCGGCTGGTACGCCACCGAGGTGCTGGACGCCAAGCGGAGCCACGGCGAGGACTTCGCGGTGGTCCGCGGCGGCACCCATCATCTGCGCACCCCCGCCACCAAGGGCCACGACCAGCCCTGCGCCGTCCTGCCCGTCGAGGAGTGGGACCATCCCTGGCCCCGGCCGGGGACCGGGGGCGGCCCGGTCACCCTCGTCGGGCAGCTGTGCACGCCCAAGGACCTCCTCGCCCGCTCCGTCCCCGTGCCGGACGGTCTGCGGGCGGGCGACCGGGTGGTGTTCGCGATGGCGGGGGCGTACGCCTGGAACATCTCGCACCACGACTTCCTGATGCACCCCAGGCCCGGCTTCCACTTCCTCGGCGCCCCCGCGACACCGGCGGCGGACGGCCGATGACGGACGGAGTCCGCCGATAGGGTGCGGGAGGGGGTCCCGGAAGGAGCTGAGCCGTGGCGCCGACGCCCCAGGTGGCACCGACGGTGGCGATGGTGGTGCTGACCCTGACCACCGGGATGGTCGAAGCGGTGAGCTTCCTCGTCCTGGGCCCGGTCTTCACCGCCGTGCAGACCGGGAATCTGCTCTTCCTCGGCTTCGCGGTCGCCGGCGAGGAGGGACTCTCCCTCCTCGCCCCGGCCGGCTCACTGGCCGGCTTCACGGTGGGCGCGGTGCTCGGCGCCCGGCTGGAGGCCGCCGTCGAACGGCGCGGCGGACGCTGGTTCACCGTGGCGCTCCGCACCGAGGCGGCGCTCCTGGCGCTCGCGGCCCTGCTGCTGGCCGGGCCGGCGTCCGGCGCCCACGGGGCGGTCACCGCCGTGGTCGCCGCCGCGATGGGGCTGCGCAATGCCACCACCCTGCGCGCCGGGGTGCCGGATCTGACCACCACCGTCGCGACCCGCTCGCTCACCGCCCTGCTGGCACCGCCGGGACGGACCGCCCGGGTGGCCCCGGACACCGCCGCCCGGCTCCGGCGGGCCGCGGCCGTCGCCACGATGTTCGCCGGCGGCCTCCTCGGCGCGTGGCTGCTGCGCCGGGAGGTCGCCGCGCCCGTGGTCCTGCTGACGGTGGCCGGGGTGGTCCTGGCCACCGCCGCCGGCGCGGCGGCCGGGGTCCGGCGGCCACCGCGATAACCGGATGCGCCGCCCCCGCCGCGGATGATTGGGTTCCGTTCCATGAGAGAACGGCCCGGCACCATCGACGACACGGTGGTGCGCGACGCGCTGCGCGCCTGGGACATCGAGCCCGGCACCCTCGATTACGCCCCGGTCGGCTTCGGCGACCACCACTGGATCGCGAGCGGCGCCGGCCGCTGGTTCGTGACCGTCGCCGACCTCGCCGACAAGGAGCACTGCGGCACCGGCACCGAGGCCGCCCGGCGCGGGCTCGGCCGTGCCCTGGAGACGGCCGTCGCGCTGGGCGGGCGCCCGGGCCTCGGCTTCGTGGTGGCGCCGCTGCGCACGGCCGCCGGCGAGTCGCTCCGCCCGCTCCCGGACGGACGCCACGCCATCAGCGTCTTCCCGTATCTGGAGGGCTCCGCCGGCCGGTTCGGCGAGGAGTTGCCGGAGCCCCGGCGCGTCCGCGCCCTGGAGACGCTCGCGGCCCTGCACACCGCCCGGCCCCCGGCCGCCGTGCCCGTCCTCCGGCCCGAGCTGCCGGGGCGCGCCCGGCTGGAGAGGGCCCTGCGGGAGACCGGACGCCCCTGGAGCGGTGGCCCGTTCTCCGAGCCCGCCAGGGAACTCCTCGCGGACGGAGGGCTGCGGGCCCCGCTGGAGGAGTTCGACCGGCTGGTGCGCCGGGTCCGGGAGGGCGGCGCGGAGCCGGTGGTGACCCACGGTGAGCCGCACCCCGGCAATCTGCTGTGGCAGGGGGAGGAGGCGCGGCTGCTGGACTGGGACACCGTGGGTCTCGCGGTGCCCGAGCGGGATCTGTGGCTCGTCGCCCGGGAACCGGCCGATCACGCCCGCTGGACGGAAAAGACCGGCCGCACCCCCGATCCGGCCGCGCTCGCGCTCTACCGACTGCGCTGGGATCTGGAGGATGTCACCGCCTTTCTCGGCTGGTTCCGCTCATCGCATGCCGAGGGCCCGGACACCGCTCTGGCCTGGGAGGGATTCTCGGCCACTCTGGAACGGCTCACGGAGGGATGACCGCCCACGGCGGTTGCCGTACCGAGCGATGAACGGCCGGGCCCGCCCCCGGTGCGTCATTCGGGCCAGGGCGAGTCCAGGATCGTCCGTACGAAATCCCCTCGTTCGAAACCGGGGACATAGTGCTGGAGCACATCCGCCTTCACATTGCCGAATGTGGTCGCGGGCTTGGGGCGGATTCCCTCGGTGAACGCCTCCAGGATGCGCCGCTTGAAGTCTGGGCGCGGATGGAGCGTGACGATTGCCGCACGGTCCGTGTCGGAGATGGCGTCGAACCCGATTCCGAGCACGTCGTACTCGACTCCCGCGGTGACCAGCGCCACTTCCGGCTCCATGAACTCGGGAATACCGGGGGTGGTGTGCAGGGCGATGGCGGTCCACACCCGGCGGACGCTGTCCTCGGGCACGCCCCGGGCGGCCAGAAAGCGCCGGGCCTCGTCCGCGCCGTCCACCTCGAAGCGCCGTCCACTGCCGTGGAAGCGCTCGCCGAGGCCGAGGTCGTGGAACATCGCCCCGATGTAGAGCAGCTCGGGGTCGAACGAGAGTCCCCGCGCGCGGCCCTGGAGGGCACCGAAGAAGTAAACCCGGCGTGAATGGTCGTAGATGAGGGAACCCGTCGTGTCTCGTACCAGCTCGGTTGCCTCCTGTGCGAGCTTGGTGTCCGGAACGGGCACGCCGGCGACCGGTGGGAGGTCGTTCGTCATGGGTATTCACAGCCTTTCCTCGTACGATTTCTTTGAGTGTGCCGATCCTGCCGGGTTCTTCCGGTGACGGCCACGACCCCCGGTATCCGTGTCCCGTTCGACGGGGCGCCGGCCGGGCTCACCGACAAGGAACGCGGTATCACGCCGTGTTCACCGCGTGATGGGAGGTGCTGGGTGAACGTCGGTACCAGAGTGATCAGTGGGACGCCTGGGGCTGATGGTGACCGACATCACTTACCGCGGGAGTGCACGGATTCCGTGTTTCGAGCGTCTCCATAGGTGTCAGTAAAACGTCAACGACCCGCGTGTGCGGATGTGTTAGCGGTGCGGATATACGGCTGCTCGGATCGGGGACGTCCGGCTGGCACGTTCTTTTCAGCAGCATGACGGTATGTGATGAATCAACTACATCAACTCCGCGTATTGCTCTCGTGTGGCCACACAGTGGCCCCAGACAGTCCCGTGTGGGCCAGGGAGAAAGCATGAAACCGTTCGCGTGGAACTACGCACGTCCGGCCGAGTTGGCGCCTGTGATCGACCAGTACTCGTACGACGCCTCGCTCCAGCTCAATGTGCTGGCCGACGGGCGCCCCGCCATCATGGACCGGGCTCTGCTGGCGGCGGTCGGCACCACGACCTCCACAGCCGGTTCCGCCACCCACTTCGACGACTGAGAACGCCGCGCACGATGACGGTGCTGATCCTGACCTGTGAGCAGGATGTGACCGCGGACATGGTGGTGGCGCAACTCCATGAGCAGGGCGTCCCCCTGGTCCGGTTCGACCCCGGCGACCTCCCCGGCGAGAGCGCGCTCTCCGCGGAGTACGTCCGGGGCGACTTCCGCGGCTATCTCTCCACGGGGGGGCGCGTGGTGAGCATGGACGGCCTGCGCTCCATCTGGGTGCGCCGGCCGGGCGAACCGGCCGCGCACGCCCCCGAACCGTCCGCCTGGCTCTCCGCCGAGACCGGGCAGGCGCTGTACGGAATGCTCGACTGCACCGCGGCGCGCTGGATGAACGACCGGTGCGCCGCGGCCAGGGCGCGGCTCAAGCCGTGGCAGCTCCGCCTCGCCCACCGGAGCGGCTTTCCCGTGCCCGCCACGGTGATCACCACCTATCCGAAGGTGGCCCAGCAGTTCGCCGACCAGTACCGGCAGGTGGTGGTCAAGGCCGTGTCGGGCCGGCCGCCGGGCGACCCGCCGATGGCGCTGCCCACCACGCTCGTACCGCCGGACGCCGACTTCTCGGATGTGGCGGCCGGTCCCACGCTGCTCCAGCGGTATGTGGCCAAGCGCGCGGACATCCGGCTCACCGCGGTCGGGGAGGAGTCGTTCGCGGCGCGGAAGGCCGCCGGGCCGGGGCAGGTCGACGGGCGGTTCGGCGACACCGGCCACACCTGGGAGCCGGTCGAGGTCCCGCCCCGCGTCCAGCGGGCCGTCGAGCAGTACCGGCGCGCGGCGGGCCTCGCGTACGGCGCCTTCGACTTCGCCGAGGACACCGAGGGGACCTGGTGGTTCCTGGAGTGCAACCAGGGCGGCCAGTTCGGCTTCGTCGAGCTGGAGACCGGACAGCCGATCGCCGCGGCGGTCGCGCGCTGGCTCGGCGCACCCGGGGAGTCCCCATGACGGCATGAGAGAGGCGCCCGGGGGACCGGGCGATACGGAGCTTCGCGGATCATCCACACTCTGCGAGATTCCTTCACGGAATGTGTTTTGGGCATAAGCTGCGGATCTCGTGCCGGGCCCACATGTGGGGGGTGCCCGGCCCTGATCTGTGAAGGATGCTCATGCGCCACACGCGTACCCTCGCCGCCGCCGCCGTCGCGGCCTGTCTCGGCGGTGCCGTTCTGCTGCCCTCGCCCGCGCAGGCCGCCAAGGGCTCCGTCCATCTGTACAAGATCCACTACGACAGCCCGGGCAAGGACAACCGCAGCAACTCCAGCCTGAACGGCGAGTACGTCCAGATCCGCAACACCACCAAGTCGGCCGTCAGCCTCAAGGGCTGGACCCTCACCGACAAGGCGAACCACAAGTACACCTTCGGCGCCTACACCCTGGGCAAGGGCAAGACGGTGACGATACGCACCGGCAAGGGCAAGAACACCGCGGCCACCCGCTACCAGGGCCGCGGCGCCTACGTCTGGAACAACGACAGGGACACGGCCACGCTGAAGAAGGCCTCCGGCTCCACGGCGGACACCTGCGCCTACAACTCCAGCCGGGTCGACTCCAAGACGTGCTGACCGGCCGCCGGCCGTGACGGTGTGCCCGCCCACCGGGTGGGCACACCCCGTCCCTCCGCCGCCGTCCGGCCTTCCCGACGATCAGGCCCCGCGCCGCGCCTCCCGTTGCTAATCTGCTCGTCAGCGCAGTGCCGGGGACCGGGGGGAGGACGGCGGATGCGACCGAGGCTCGTTCTCGTCCACGGCATCGGCCCGCCGCGCGACCCCGCCCGGGAGCGAGCCGAGTGGACGGCGGCCCTCGCCACGGGCATGCGCGCCGCCGGACACAGCCGCCTCGCGGCCGAACTCACCGGGGGCCGGGGCATCGACACCGTCTTCGCGCACTACGGCGACCTCTTCCGCCGCGACCAGGCCCAGGGCCAGGGCGGCGGCCACCTCCCCGCCGGCCCCGCCGACCCCGGCGCGGCCCTCCTCGCCGAACTCCTCATCGCCTGGGTCGACGCCCTCGCCGAGGCGACCGACGACCCCCGCGAACGCGCGCTGCTCGACCACGCCCGGGCCCAGGCACAGCCCCGCGCCCAGAGCCAGGGCGGACCCGCCCTCGTGCGCCGCGCCCTCAACGTGGCCACCACCGTGCTCTCGCTGCGCCCCTGGGGCCCGGCCGCCCGCTGGATCACCCCCAGGCTGATGGTCCACCACCTCGCCCAGGTCGCCCGCTATCTGGCCCGGGGCGAGGAGGACGCCACCGGCCGCGCCCTCCACCGGCGTGCCCGCGCCCGCGTCGCCGAAGCCCTGGGCGAGGGGCCCGCCCTCGTCGTCTCCCACTCCCTCGGCACCGTCGTGGCCCTGGAGACCCTCCACGAACACCCCGCGCCCGTCCCGCTCTTCGCCACCCTCGGCTCCCCGATCGCCATGCGCACCGTCGTCTGGCCCCGGCTGCTGCCCCAGCCCCCGTCCGTGCCCGACAGCGTCCACCGCTGGCTCAACTTCTGGGACCGCGACGACCTCATCGCCGTCCGCCCCCGTCTGGAGCGGGAGCTGAGGCCCGGCCCCACCGGGGTGCTGCCGGTCAGCACCCGCACCGACGCCGACGGCCTGTGGGTCCACTCCGCCACCACCTACCTCGCCCGGCCCGATGTCGCGGGACCCGTCGCCGAAGCGCTGACGGACTCCGCCACCGGCCCCGGCTGAGCGGGGCGGCGGGACGGCATGAGACACGGACACCCCGAGCGCCACGTCCTGGTCATCGCACCGCAGTGCACCTCCATGGGCCGTCTGGTCCGGCTGGAGAAGGCCGCCGCCGCACTCGGCGCCGTCCTCACCGACCCCTCGGTGGGGGACTGCCGGCCCGGCCTCCCGGACGGGACCACCACCCTCCTCACCGGCGACCACCTCACCAGCGCCGAGATCACCGCCGCCGCCGAACGGGCGATCCAGTACGCGGCCGAACGCGGCGCGGTCCTCGTCCTGGCCTTCCTCGGCCACGGGCTCACCCCCGGCGGCAGCGGCACCCTCCACCTCATGGCCGCCGACTCCCACGACGACCTCAGACACCGCTCCGTGAAAGTCACCGACCTGCTCACCACCGCCCTCGACCACCCCGCGATCCCCGGAGTCCTCGGCATCGTCGACACCTGCCACGCGGCCGGCGCCCTCCCCGCCGCCCAGGACCTCACCTCCGGCACCACCCTCGGCAACACCCGCATCGCCCTGCTCATGGGGGCCTCCCTCCACGAGGAAGCCGTCGACCTGGCCTTCTCCCGGGGCCTGACCGCCCTGCTGCGCTCCGGCATCCCCGGCCGCGGCCCCACCCTCACCACCGCCGACCTGCGCTCCGCGCTCCGCGCCACCCTGACCGGACAGAGCGTCACCGGCCTGGACTACGACGGCACCGCCGGCGAACCCCTGTGGTTCGCCCGCAACACCCGCGCCGGCGAACCCCTCCCCGGCGGCCTCGGCGGCCCCCTCGCCCACGAGGAACTCACCGAGGCCCTCGCCGCCCTGGACCCGCCGCCGCCCCTGCCCGACACCGGCGTGCCGGCCGCCGAGCGCTGCCGCGACGAGGTGCTCACCCGCCCGGCGGGCCCCGCCCGCGAACGCGCCCTGCGCGCCCTCGACAGCCTCCTCCTCGCCCTGCGCACCGTCACCTTCATCCGCTCCTGGACCGGCGCCGGCCTCACCACCGAGGCCCTCCGGCACGCCCTGCACACCCTGCTCGCCGCCGAACAGCGCGTCCCCGCGCCCGGGACCGCCGTCACCGATGTGGCGATCGTCGACGAACTGGCCTTCAACCACCCCGCGTCCGAGCCCGACGGCCGCGCGGCCCTCGCCCGGTTCACCGCCCTCCTCGGCCTGCACTGCGGCAAGCGCCCCGACGACCCCGAACTCCTCGGCTGGGGCCGGCTCATCCAGGCACCGGCCCAGGTCAACGACGCCATCCGGTACGCCACCGCCCGCGGCGACGAGCAGCGGCTCGGCCTCGTCGTCAGCCTCCACTCCTCCCTCGCCGGCGAGTGGCCCGAGACCCTCGACGCCTGGCTGCTGCTGGACGGCTCCGTCCTCCACCACGAGCAGTTCCCCGCCGAACCGGCCGACCGGCCGGGCGCCGAGGCCGCGCTCGAAGCGGCCGCCCTCTGGGCCGAGGACCTCGCCAGAACCCTCCTGCTGCCGCTGAAACGCCTCGACATCGCCGTCCCCGGAGCCCTGCTGCTGGAGTGGCGGCCCGAGGAGGCCGGCACCGCGCTCCTCCTCGGAGTGCGGTTCGACGTCCGGCTCCACTGGAGCAGCAGACTCACCCCCGACGCCGTGCTGCGCAGCGTCGACACCACCGTCGCCGAACGCTGGGAGACGATCTCCGGCGCCGCGTCGGGCGCGCCCGTCGACTGGCTGGCCCACGAGGACCTCGCCGACCGGCAGCTGCTCCGCGGCCGGCTGCGCACCGGCCGCTACACCCGGGGCATCGGTCTGACCCAGCACCCGGGCGGCGACCCCCGGCTGCTGGAGATCCTGCTCGCCTACACCCCGGTCCTGCTCTGGCCCCGCACCGACCTCGGCTTCCCCGAGGAGCGCCACGGCTGTCTCGACACCCGCTGGTGGGCCATGCCGGGAGCGCTGCTCCACGCCTACCGCGAGAGCTGGCGCGGCGCGGACGCGGGCGATCTCGCCGAACTGCGGGCCGTCTGGGACGACCGGGAATGGCTCCGTTTCTGCTGGTACTTCCGCTCGACGCCCACCGGGGGCGCGCCGGCGGCCGACGAAGGGGGCGCATGACGGTGGAAGCCCACTACCGGGGCGACGGAGTCGCCCGACCGGGGACCGAGCTGCCCGAGCCACCGCCCTGGCGGACCTTCCCCCGGGACTCCCCGGCCGATACGTTCCAGCCGCCCGAGGGCCTGGCCGCCGCCGTGAACGCGGCGCTGGCCCTGCGCCGCCCGCTGCTCATCACCGGCGGCCCCGGAACCGGCAAGTCCACCGTGATCGAGCAGGTCGCGGAGGAACTGGACCTCGGCCCGGTGCTGCGCTGGCACATCACCTCCCGCAGCACCCTGGCGGACGCCCTCTACCGGTACGACGCGCTCGGCCGCATCCACGCCCACCGCCTCCAGCAGGAGCGGGCCCGCACGGACACCGCCGCGCCCGCCACGGGGTCCGACGACATCGCCGACTTCCTCACCCTGGGCCAGCTCGGCACCGCGCTGCTCCCCGCCGGGCGCCCGCGCGCCCTGCTCATCGACGAGATCGACAAGGCCGACCTCGATCTCCCCGGCGATCTCCTCGACGTACTGGAACGGGGTGAGTTCCGCATCCCCGAGCTGCTCCGGGAGGGCGGGGACCGGGCCGAGGTGCGGCTCTGGGACAGCGATCGGCGCGGATCGGTGCACCGGGGGCACGTCCAGTGCACCGAGTTCCCCTTCACCGTGATGACCAGCAACGGCGAACAGGAACTGCCCGCCCCGTTTCTGCGCCGCTGTGTCCGCTTCACCATGCCGAGGCCGACGGCGGAGCTGATCCGCCGGGTGGTCCGGGCCCATCTCCGGCTGGAGGTGGGCGCGTCGGGGCCGGAGGCGGAGCTGGTCGACGACTTCGTCCGGCGGGTCGCCGCCGGCCAGAGCGTCGCCGTCGACCAACTGCTGGGCACCCTCCATCTGCTCCACGGCGCTCCCGCCTCCGGACAGGAGCGCGAGCAGCTGATCGCCCTGCTGATGCGGGACCTCTCCGGTGCCTGACGGCGACCGGGCGGACGAGGCGGCGCCGGCCCGTCCGTCCGCCCTGACCACCGTGGTCGGGGCGCTCGGCGGGCTCGGCCGGGACCTGGACGGTGTCGCCGTCGCCGAACTGCTCTGGCTGGCGGCCCGCCGCCCGCCCGCGCCCCCGGCCGCCCCACCGGACCCGGACCGCGCCGCCGCCGGCGCGCCCGCCCCCGGCGCCGACGAGCCGGCCGGCCGGGAGCGGCCCGCGGCCCGCCGTCTCTTCCCCGCGGTCGCCGAGCCCGGCGGGCCCCGTGTCCCCGCCCGCCGGCTGCAGGTGCCGGCCGGCTCCGCGCTGCCCCGTTCCCGGCGCATCGCCACCGCTCTCAGGCCGCTCGGCCGCCCCTGGCGCGACGGCCGGGAGCTGCGGCTCGACATCGGCACCACCATCGCCGACTACGCGCGCGGCGGGGAACTCGTTCCCGCGTTCCGGCCCGCCCCCGAGCGCTGGTTCGATCTCACCGTCGCCCTCGACCGCTCGCCCACCATGAGGGTCTGGGACGAAACCATCGGCGAACTGCTCTCCGTACTGGCCCGGACGGGGGTCTTCCGGACGCTGCGCGTCCAGCGGACCGACACGGTGGAGCCCGCCGGCGCCGGCGCGCCCCACCGTCCCCGACGGCTGACGCTCGTCGTCTCGGACTGCGTCCCCGGCGACGGCGGGCTGTGGCCCCGGGTCCACCGATGGGCCACCGCCGGGCCCACCGTCCTCCTCAACCCGCTGCCGCCGGGCATCTGGCGCCACTGCGGGCTCGACCTCCCGGCGGTCAGGGTCGCCCCGCCGCCCGGCCCCGGCGCGCGCAACGGCCGGCTCCCCTTCGCGACACCGCCGCTGCTGGAGCCGGAGCCGTCCGGCCCCGGGTCACGGTGGCTGCCCGTCCCGGTCATCGGACTCTCGCCGCGCTCGGTGGAGCGCTGGGCGCGCACCCTGATGCGCGGGGACCCGGCGGGCTGTCAGGCCGTGCTCGTACCGGTTGCCGGGACGGCGGTGCGGCCCGCGCAGCCGCCGCCCGCGGTCTCGGACGCGGCCGGGCTGATCGAGTCCTTCCTCCACCGCGCCTCGCCCGCGGCCCTCCGGCTCGCCGTGCTCTGCTCGCTCTACCCCCGGCTGACCACGGGACTGCTCCATCTGGTCCGCCAGGAACTCGTCCCCGACGCCACGGCCGCCGACGCCGCGACGGTCGTCGTCGGCGGCCTTCTGGAGATCACCGGGGCGGGCCCGGCGGACAGCGGCGGACCCGTGCTGGAGTTCCGCCCGGGGGTACGGGAGCTGCTGGCCCACCGCCTCGGCGTCCGGGACGCCCGGCGCACCCACGACGCGGTCAGCCGCTTCATCGCCGAGCGCGCCCCCGGCCCGGCCGGTCTCCCCGCGCTGGTCCCCGACGAGCGGGGGGAGTCGGCCGTCGCCCCGGGGATCGCGCCCTTCGCCTCGGCGTCGGCGGAGACCCTGCGGAGGCTGGGGATGCCGGTGGCGGAACCCGCACCGCCGCCGGCCGCCGCCGCCGGGCGCGCACCCCTCCCGGAACCGGTGCCCGCGACGGTGCGGGACACCGGCCCCGAACGCCCGTACTTCTTTCTGAGCTACGCCCGCACCCCCGCGCCCGGGGCCGGCGGCCCGGACCCGAATCTCTGGGTGGAGCGGCTGTTCATGGATCTCTGCGCCCATGTGGCGGCCGTCGCCGACCTGCCCGACGGGATGCGGCCCGGGGTGATGGAACGAGGACCGGAGCCCGGCGCGGACCGTGCGGAGCCGCCGGCCGAGGCGCTGGCCCGCTGCCGGGTCCTCGTCCCGCTCTACTCCCCGCGGTACTTCGCCAGCGAGCTGTGCGGCCGGGAGTGGGCCGCCTTCGCCCGGCGGACCGCCCGGAAGGGAACCAGGAGCAGTCGGGGCAGCGAGGCGATCGTGCCCGCGCTCTGGGTCCCGGTCCCGTCCGGCCGACTGCCGGCGGCGGCCGAGCGGCTCGGCTTCGACCACCGGGCCATCGGCGACCGCTACGCCGCCGACGGCCTCTACGGTCTGGTCACGCGGCGCGCCTTCCTGGAGCAGTACGAAGCGGCCGTCCACCGGCTGGCCCTGCGCATCGTCTCCGTCGCCGGGTCCGTCGAGGTCGCCCCCGCCGGCCCGGCCGGCGACGGGCGGGTGCCGAACGCCTTCGCTGAGCCCCCCGGCGGGGCGCGTCCGGTACGGATCACCGTGGTCGCCCCGAGTGTCTGGAACCTGCCGGAGGGGCGGGACGGCCGCCACTACGGCCCCCACGCCCACGACTGGAACCCCTTCTTCCCGGAGTCGGGACGCCCGCTGGTGGAGACGGCCCGGGAACTGATCGGCTCGCTCGGCCGCGAGGTCTCGGTCGAACCCTTCGACGAGCACGCCCCGCCGTTCCCCGGGCCGGAAATCCTGCTCATCGACACCTGGGCACTGGAGGACGGTCCGCTCCGCGACCGCCTCGCCTCCTACGACGCGCTGCCGCGCGCCGGGACCCTTCCCCTCCTCGTGTGGAGCGGCACCGGCGCTCCCCGGCCGTCGCGTTCCGAGCTGTACCGGCGGCTGATGTCGGCGATGCCGCGCCTGATGGAGACCGTGACCGCCGAATCCGACGTGCTCAGCGCCCTGGGCGCGGCGACCTTCCGCGCGTTGCTGCCCGAGGCCGTACGCGCCGCCGAACAGCGGTACGGACGGGCCGCCGGCCCTCCCTGACCCCGCGCGGGCGTGCCACCGCGGTCCTGCGGCGGCACGCCCGCGCGCGGGCCCCGGTCAGCAGCAGCGGGACTGCGGATGCTCCTCCAGCTGCCGGGTGCGCAGCCGCTGGAACTCGCGCGGCGACGGTGGCGGCAGCTCCGGATGCATGCGGAGGTGGCGCTCGCAGTGCCGGTCGTAGGCGCTCTCCCCGGTGAGTTCGCGCAGATACCAGTGGACCGCGCGCAGCCCCCGCAGGACCGCCGCCGCCCCGGACGCGACCGCGCCGCTCACTCCCGTACCCCCGCCAGCGGCTCCGCCTTCGGTGCGTTGAGCGTGGACTCCACATAGGGGGTCTCGCTCGTCGCCGGGGGAGTGGGGGAGCGGCGGGCGCGCACGCACACCACGGCCGCGTTGGCGATGACGGTCGCCACCAGCACCACGAACACGATGATCAGCACACCGTCCACGGTCGAGTTGGTGACGATGGTGTGCATGTCGTCCATGTTCTTGGCGGGCGGCAGCACCGTGCCCGCGTCGATGGCGTCCGCGAACCTGTCCCGCTGGGCGAAGAAGCCGACCCGGGGGTCGGGCGAGAAGACCTTCTGCCAGCTCGCCGTGAAGGTGATGGCGACGATGAAGGCGAGCGGAGCGCCGGTCACCCAGGCCCAGCGGAACCGGCCCGACTTGACGAGCAGGGTGGTGGCCACCGTGAGGGCGACCGCCGCGAGCAGCTGGTTGGCGATGCCGAAGAGCGGGAAGAGCTGGTTGATCCCGCCGAGCGGGTCGGTGGCTCCGGCGTAGAGGAAGTAGCCCCACCCGGAGACCACCAGCGCGCTCGCCAGCCAGATGCCCGGCTTCCAGTTGACCCGGCCGAGCGGCTTCCACACATTGCCCAGCATGTCCTGGAGCATGAACCGCCCCACCCGGGTGCCGGCGTCGACGGTGGTCAGAATGAAGAGTGCCTCGAACATGATGGCGAAGTGGTACCAGAACGCCTTCATCCCCTCGCCGCCGATGACATCGGAGAAGATCTGCGCCATCCCGACGGCCAGGGTCGGCGCACCGCCGGTCCTGGCGACCAGGGTGCTCTCCTCCACCGCCTTGGCCGCCGCCGTCAGCTCCTCGGGCGAGATGGTGAAGCCGAGGTTGGCGACGGCCTGGGAGGCGGATTCGACGCTGGAGCCGAGCAGTCCGGCCGGGGAGTTCATCGCGTAGTACAGCCCGGGGTCGAGCACGGAGGCGGCGATCAGCGCCATCACGGCGACGAACGACTCCATGAGCATCGCCCCGTAGCCGATCATCCGGACCTGCGACTCCTTCTCGATCAGCTTCGGCGTGGTGCCGGAGGAGACCAGGGCGTGGAAGCCGGAGAGCGCGCCGCAGGCGATGGTGATGAAGAGGAACGGGAAGAGCGACCCCGCGAAGACCGGTCCGTCTCCCGAGGAGGCGAACGAGGTGATCGCGTCGGCCTGGAGCACGGGCGCCGCGAACAGCACCCCGAGCGCCAGCAGCACGATGGTGCCGATCTTCATGAAGGTGGAGAGGTAGTCGCGCGGCGCGAGCAGCATCCACACCGGCAGCACCGAGGCGATGAACCCGTAGACGACGAGACAGAAGACCAGGGTCGTCGGGCTGAGGGTGAAGGTGTCGGCCAGGGAGGAGTTCTGGACCCAGCCGCCGCCCACGATCGCCAGCAGCAGCAGGACGACACCGATCAGACTGGTCTCCAGGACCTTTCCGGGCCGCAGGACATGCAGATAGAAGCCCATGAACAGGGCGATCGGGATCGTCATGGCCACCGAGAAGGTGCCCCACGGCGAGTGCGCGAGCGCGTTCACCACGACCAGCGCCAGCACCGCGAGGAGGATGATCATGATGATGAAGACGGCGATGAGCGCCGCCGCGCCGCCGACCTTGCCGATCTCCTCCCGGGCCATCTGCCCGAGGCTCTTGCCGTCCCGGCGCATCGAGAGGAAGAGAACGACCATGTCCTGCACCGCGCCGGCGAAGATGACACCGAAGACGATCCAGATCGTGCCCGGCAGATAGCCCATCTGCACCGCGAGCACGGGACCGACCAGGGGCCCGGCGCCCGCGATGGCGGCGAAGTGGTGCCCGAGCAGCACCCGGCGGTCGGTGGGCTGGTAGTCGACCCCGTCGTCCAGCCGCTCGGCCGGGGTCGCGCGGGTGTCATCGGGCTTGAGCACCCGGTTCGCGATGAACCGCGAGTAGAAGCGGTAGGCGATGGCGTACGACCCGAGAGCGGCGCCGACCAGCCAGACGGCGGAGATCTCCTCACCCCGGGCCAGGGCCAGCACACCCCAGCAGACCGCGCCGGTCAGGGCGACGGCCGTCCACAGGAGGATCGATTTCGGATGGGCCCGTGAGAGGGGCGCGGAGGACCGGGACACGCTGGCTCCTTGGCGGTTGGCGGTGGATGGATCGGACAACGGTCGGTACGGGGCGGGGTGCGGTACGGGCCGGGGCCGGGCCGGATCAGGGCTCGGGCGGACGGCTCCGGGCGGGCCGGGTCAGCAGCCGGGCCGCGAACAGGGCGAGACTCGCGCCGGGCACCCAGGCGAGCTGGTACCAGTAGAAGAACGGCACCCCCGCGAGCCGGGGCCCCTCCCGCGCGTACCAGGGCACCCACAGCAGGGCGGCCACCGGCACGGCCAGAGCGACACCGGCCGCCACCCGGCGGACGGTTCGTCCCGTACCGGATGCCGTCCCGCGATCGTCCGCGGCCATCGATTCCTCCACTGCTGTCCCCGTCTGTTCCCTGATTCCCGCTGGTCTGTGGAAGAGTTGCCGATCTCCGCGGTTTGGTTGACACGGGACGCCGGGAAGATTTCCGCCCGCTCCCGCCCACCCTCCCCGGAGGGACGAGAACGAGACCCGGGACCACCGGCGCGTGATGTGCGCCCGGTGCGCAGCACGGACGGTGAGGCATGACCGAAGGAGCCGCAGTCGCGGCGTTCCTCGCCGTCATCGGCGCTGCCTCGCTGCTCGCGGCACGGGCCCGCCGCTTCCGCACCGGCGACGCCCTCCCGGCGCTGGACGGCTGGGCGCTGGCCGGCCGGAGCCTGGGCCCCGGCTGGACCTGGCTGCTGCTGGGCGGAACCATGTTCACGGCGTACACCTTCACCGCCGTACCCGCGCTCGCCTACGGCAATGGCGCGCCCGCCTTCTTCGCCGTCCCCTACACGGTGATCGTCTGCCCGCTGGCCTTCGTCCTGCTGCCCAGGCTCTGGGCCGTGGCCCGCGCGGACGGCCACATCACCGTCGCCGACTTCGTCCGGGCCCGCTACGGCTCACCCGCGCTCGCCCTGGCCGTCGCCCTCACCGGCATCCTCGCGACGATGCCGTATCTCGCGCTCCAACTCCTCGGCATCCGCGCCGTGCTCCGGGCCGGCGGTGCCGACCCCTCCCCCTGGCTCACCGGCGACGCCGCCATGGCCGTCCTCTTCGCCGGGCTCGCCATCGCCACCTACCGCCACGGGCTGCGCGCCCCGGCCGTCATCTCCGGCTTCAAGGGCGTCGCCGTCTTCTGCTCGGTGCTCGCCGCGATCTGGCTGGTCCTGGAGCGGTTCGGCGGCCCCGGAGCGGTCTTCGACGCCGCCGCCGTCCGGCTCGCGGACCCCGGCGGCCCCGATGCCTCCCTGGTGCTCGCCGACGACCAGCAGTTCGCCTTCGCCACCCTCGCCCTCGGCTCCGCGCTCGCCCTGCTGCTCTACCCCCACGTCCTGACCGCCGCCTTCGCCGCCTCCGGGCCCGCGGCCCTGCGCCGGGCCTGTGTGGCGCTGCCGGCCTGGACGGCGGTGCTCGCCCTCTTCGGGCTCCTCGGGATCGCCGCCGTCGCCGCCGGGATACGCACCCCCGACGGAGGCGCCGAGTCCGCCGTGCCGATGCTGGTGGACCAGTTGATGCCCGCCCCGCTCGCGGGCCTCGTCCTCGGGGCGATCACCGTGGGGGCGCTGGTCCCCGCGGCGGTGATGTCGGTCGCGGCGGCCACCTCCTTCGTGCGGAACGTGTATGTCGAGTACTTCCACCCCACCGCCACCCCCAAGCGGCAGGTACGGGTCGCCCGGGCGGTCTCCCTCACCGCCAAGGCCGGCGCGGTCGTCTTCGTCCTCGGACTGCGCGACCAGGCCGCCGTCAACCTCCAGCTCCTCGGCGGGGTCTGGATACTCCAGATACTCCCCGCCGTCGTCATCGGCCTCTACACCCGCCGGCTCCACCACCGGGCCCTGCTCACGGGCTGGGCGGCGGGCATGGTGTCCGGTACGGTCCTGGTGGTCCGGGAGGGCTTCTCCCCGGTCGTGCCCCTCGGCTTCGGCGGCCGTTCCGTGGAGATGTACGCCGGGCTCGCCGCCCTGCTGCTCAATCTGGCCGTCGCCGCCGCGGGCACCGCCGTTCTGCGCCGGTGCGGCACACCCGGCGGTCCCGACACCACCTCGCTCGCCGCGCGACCCCATCCGACACCCCGGCCCGAGACGGGAACCAGCTCCCCATGAGACGGACACCACGCGCCACCTCCACCCTCGCCCCGCCGGCGCCACAGCCGGAGGGGGGCGCGCCCGCGGCCGGCGGGCCGGGGCCCGGCACGGACACCGGCCCCGCCGAGCCGGAGCGGGAAGCGGCGCTCGCCCGTCTCTTCGAGCTGCACTACACCTCGATGCTCCGGCTCGCCGCGCTGCTCGGCGCCGACGACCCCGAGAACATCGTCGCCGAGGCCTACTACGAGATCTACCGCAAATGGCGGAAGCTGCGCGACGCCGACCGGGCCGAGTCCTATCTGCGCTCCGTCGTCTGCAATCTGACCCGGATGCGGATACGCCACCTCCAGATCGTCCGCAAGCACGCCGGAGCCCCGCCCGCCGAGTGGACGGCGTCCGCCGAGCACACCGCTCTGCTCCACGACGACCAGCGGGCCCTGATCACCGCCCTGCGGCAGTTGCCGCCCCGGCAGCGCGAGGCTCTCGTGCTGCGCCACTGGATGGGGCTCAAGGAAAGCGAGATAGCCACGGCCATGGGAATCTCCACCGGCTCGGTCAAGACCCACACCGCACGCGGAATCGCCGCGCTCACCCAGGTGCTGGAGCACCGCCGGTGAACGGCCAGGACACCGAGCCGGTCCACGGCCACGGCACCGAACGGCAGTTGCGCGAGGCCATGGAGGCCCTCGCCGGACAGGTGCACCCCGCCCCCGGCGCCTACCGCGCCGCACGGGGGGAGTGGCACCGCCGCGAGCGCAGACGACGGCTGACCCTCACCCTCCTCGTCGCCGTCGTCTTCACCCTGGCCGTCCTCGCCGGGCTCTGGGTGCTGAACTCCGCTCCCGCCGGCTCCGGGGCCGGCTTCGGCGACGAGCGCCCCCCTGCCCCCACGGCCCCGCCGTCCGGCGGCTGAGACCGTGCGGCCCGGGCCGCCGGCGGTCCGTCAGATATCGGCCGCGACCGCGCTGTCGTGCGGCTCCGGCCCCACCACCAGCACACCGGGACCGTCGCCGGTGGCCAGCGAGACCCGCCAGATCCGCCGCTCCCACCCCGGCGGCCAGACCGTGCCCGCGTCCCAGCGGATGCCCTCCAGCCGGACCCCCTCCAGGGCCACGGCGGACAGATCCGCCCCCCGGAAGTCATCACCCGCCTCCTCCGTCTCCACCACCGCCGCCAGCAGCGACTGCGCCGACTGCCCCGCCGCCTCCAGATCGTCGGCGAGATCCCGCGCGACCTCCAGCGCGCCCGTCCAGGGGACCGGGCCGTCACCGAGCCGGGGCAGCAGCTCCGCCTCCAGCAGCCCCCGCGCCCCCCGGGCCGCGTCCATGAGCCGCCCGGCCCGTGCCGCCAGCCGCGCCCGGGCCACCTCCGGATAGTCGTACCCCGTCAGCGCGGGCGGCCGCGGCGGTGCCTGCGGCAGGGAGAGCACGTCCCCGAGCGCCGCCGCCACCCGCGCCGGCACCGCGCCCGACTCCTCGGGAACCCGTCCCTCCTCCAGCCGCGCGACCAGCTCCAGCACGGCCTCCAGCGCACGGCGGACCGTCACCTCCAGCTCCCGGGGCCAGTAGGCCCGCGCCATCCGCAGGGTCTCCTCGCGGTACTTGAGCCGGACCGCCGCCGGATGCCGCATCAGCACACTCCCGCACCCCGCCGAGGGGCCCCGGCGCACCCGGACCTCCTCGCGCACCCGGTCCGCCCGCCGCACCACGGCGGCCAGCGTCCGCCGGTGGGCCGCCGCCAGCAGCCGGCTCAGCGCCAGATCGGGATCGCACGGCTCCGGCGGACCCCCCTGGCTCATCAGCGAGTCGTAGACCGCGATGCCCACCTGCCGGTGCGCGTCCGCCAGCAGCGCGTCGAGCCGGTCACCGCCCCCGTCCGCCCCGCTCATCCGTCCCCCTCCCGCTCCCCGGGCCCGCCCGGATGCCCCCGGCGGAGGCTCGCCTTGAGCGAGGCCCGGGCCCGCGCCAGGTTCTGGCGCACCGCCTCCGGGGTGATCCCCATCGCCCCGGCGCTCTCCTGGGCGGTGAACCCGTCCAGATTCCACGCCATCGCGGCCCGCTGCTTGGCCGGCAGAGCCAGCAGCAGCTCGATCACCCGCTGCTGCTCCGCGCTCAGCTCCGCCGCGTGGGCCGGGGTCTGCCAGTGCGGCGAACGCACATCCGGGACCTCCGCGCACGGGTCCTCGGGCCGCACCTGCTGGCGCAGCCACGAACGCCAGGCCACCGTCCGCAGCCACGCCTTGGGGTGCGCGATGTGGACACCGGGCCGGCACATCTGCGTGAAGGCGTCCTGGGCCGCGTCCTGCGCCTCGTTCCACGACGCCCCGCTCAGCAGCAGAAAACGGACCAGACCCGGGTACTCGGCCTCGTGCAGCTCCTGCGCCAGACCGATACCGGAGGGCGCGCCCTCCGGCACCGGGCGCTGCGGTGACGGCGGCACCGGCACACCGGTCAGCTGCAGTTCAGCGCCCGCCGCGTCCTCCATGAGGGCTCACCCCTGCTCCGCCGAACGGGCCGGTGACACGGAGGCCGACAGCCGCCGGGGCACGGCGCTCCGCACGGTCCGGCTCCGTGAGCTTCTCCATGACGGCCTCCTCCACCAGCCGCTTCAGAGCCCGGCGCGCGGACTCCGCCATCCGCCAGACGGCGCCGAGCACCACGACCACCGCCGCTCCTGACACCACCACATCCACAGAAGCCTCCTGACACCCCGCCGCACACCCTGCGCGGCACCGGGGATCTGTAGTGCGCGGGAGAACCGGAAGTGTGACATCGTCCCGCTCCCCGGGACCGGTCCGCCGGTGGCGGCGGCGCGCGTCCGGCGCGAGGGCTGCCCCGGCCACCAGCCGACGGTGCGGAGAGCGAGGATTCCGTCACAGCGGGTGATTCGCCCGACATGGGTGTCCGCCCGTCCCGGCCGCCGGCCCCCCGGCGGCCGTCCGGGCCCAACCGGTCGGTCAGAGGAGCGGACTGACGGCGTGTCCGGCCGAAACGGAACAGGGATATGCTGCGTGCGGCTCAGGATCTTGTAGGACCGCAGCAGGGTGTGCGGGCTCCGCGGTCCGATGCCGGAAGAGTTGTTCGTGAGCGCCCCGCCGGGAACCTCCGTGACCGCGTCCGCCCGCGCGGCGCTCCTCACCATGGCTTCGGAGGCCTTGTGACCACCCCGCGCCCAGACGTCCACCGCGATGCCCACGCCACCGTGCCGCCCCCCGGCTGCCCCGCGCACAATCTGGGCCCCGACGGGCTGCACCGGCTCTACGGGCCCGTGGCGGAGGGCAATCCCCGGGGGCTGTACGAGATGCTGCGCCGGGAGTACGGTCCGGTCGCGCCGGTGCTGCTCCACGGCGACCTGCCCGCCTGGCTGGTGCTCGGACACCGGGAGAACCTCGAAGTGATGCGTACGCCGTCGCTGTTCACCCGGGACTCCCGCGTCTGGACGATGTTCCAGCAGGGGCGGGTGGCACAGGACTCCCCGCTGATGCCGATGCTCGCCTGGAAGCCGGTGTGCGTCTTCACCGACGGCGACGAGCACGCCAGGCTCCGGATCGCCGTCACCGACGGGCTCTCGCAGTTCAACCGCCACGGGGTGCGCCGCTATGTCACCCGGCACACGCGTCAGCTGGTGGACGCCTTCGCCGCCACCGGTGAGGCCGACCTCATCCGCGATTACGCCGAGAAGCTGCCGATGCTGGTGATGACCCAGCTCCTCGGCATGCCCGAGGAGAACGGGCCCCGTCTGGTCGAGGCGTCCCTCGACCTGATGAAGGGCACCGAAACCGCCCTGGCCAGCAATGACTTCGTGGTGGAGACCCTGCGCAACCTGGTGCGGCGCAAGGCGGAGCGCCCCGGCCGGGATCTCGCGAGCAGGCTGATAGGCCATGAGTCGGCCCTCACCGAGGACGAGGTGGTCGAGCATCTGCGGCTGGTCCTCGTCGCCGCCAATGAGACGACCGTCAATCTGATCGCCAACACCCTGCGGCTGGTCCTCACCGACCGGCGCTTCCGCGCCAGCCTCTCGGGCGGTCAGATGACCCTGCCCGACGCCCTGGAGCAGGTGCTGTGGGACGCCCCGCCGCTCTCCACGATCCCCGGGCGCTGGGCCATCGGCGACACCGTGCTCGGCGGACGCCAGATCAGGGCGGGCGACCTGTTGATGCTCGGCCTCGCCGCCGGCAACACCGACCCGGAGATCCGGCCCGACCTCTCGGCCCCCGTCCACGGCAACCGCTCGCACCTCTCCTTCAGCAGCGGCCCCCACGAGTGCCCGGGCCAGGACATCGGCCGCGCCATCGCCGACACCGGCATCGACACCCTCCTCACCATGCTGCCCGGACTCGAACTCGCCGTCTCCCACGGCGACCTCGACACCAGCGCCGCCTGGCTGAGCGAGCGCGTCGGCTCCCTGCCCGTGCGGTTCGAGCCGGTCTGCCCGGCCGCCGAGGCCGAGCAGCAGAGCCCGGCCGGCGCGCAGCCGCTGCCCGCGGCGCACTCCCGCCCCGCCCCCGCGTCCGCACCGGCGTCCGGGCGGCGCCCCTGGTGGAAGGCGCGCCGGCGCTGACGCGACCGCGTACCGCACCACGGATGCCGGGGGGAGACGATCCCGCCGGCATCCGGCATTCTTCCGCTCCCCCGGGGCAGAAGTAGAGACGGCAGACTCTGGGAATGGCGCATTCCGGTGAGTACTATGCGGCGTAGTAGTGCAGCCGTATCGTGTGCCGTGCGCCGTCGTACACCTCGCCGCGATCGGATGGCAGGCCGAAGCAGAAGAGGAGTACACGAGTTGTCCGCTGGCTTGCAGCAGATACCCGGCGCCCCCGGCGCGCTGCCGATTCTCGGCCACGCCCTGAAGCTCTGGCGGGACCCGCTCGGCTTCCTCACCTCGCTCCGGCGGACCGGACCCCTGGTCCGGGTCGGCCTCGGCACCCTGCCCGTGTACGTCGCCACCAGCGCCGAACTCATCCACCAGGTCACCGTCGCCCAGTCCCGTTCCTTCGAGAAGGGCCGGCTCTACGACCGGGTCCGCCCGCTCTTCGGCAACGGCCTCGCGAACGCGAACGGCGAACACCACCGCAGCCACCGCCGGCTGATCCAGCCGATCTTCCACCGGACCCGGATCGCCGGCTACACCGAGGTGATGAGCCGGCACGCCACCGCGCTCACCGCGTCGTGGTCGGACGGCCAGCGCGTCGCCGTCGAGGAGGCCATGAGCGACTACACCATCGCCACCCTCAGCGAGACGATGTTCTCCGGCGACTTCGGGCGCCCCGCCGTCGACGCGGTCCGCCGCGACCTGCCCGTCATCCTGAAGAACGTCCTGGTACGGGCGGCCTCCCCGAAGTTCCTCGACGGACTGCCGATCCGGCCGAACCGGGATTTCGACCGGGCCAGGGCGAGCATGCGGGGCATCATCGACGAGGTGGTGGCCACCACCCGGCGCGAGGGCTGGAGCGGACGGCACGACCTGGTATCGCTGCTGCTCGACGTCCGGGACGAGGACACCGGCGCCGGACTCACCGACCAGGAGATCGGGGACGAACTCGTCACGATCCTCTTCGCCGGAACCGAGACCACCGCCTCCACTCTCAGCTGGGCCTTCCACGAACTCGCCCGCCACCCCGAGGTCGAGCGCCAGGTGCTGGCCGAGATCGACGAGGTCGTCGGCACCCGCCCCGTCACCTACGACGACGTTCCCCGGCTGACCACGATCCGGCGGGTGCTGGACGAGGCCATCCGGCTGCACGGCGTCACCCTGCTGATGCGCCGCACGACCGAACCGGTCGAACTCGGCGGCTACCGCCTCCCCGCCGGTGCCGAGATCGCCTTCAGCCTGTACGCCGTCCACCGCGACCCGGCTCTTTACCCGGACCCCGACGTCTTCGACCCCGACCGCTGGCTCCCCGGCCGGCGCGAGAGGATTCCGCGCGAGGCGTTCGTCCCCTTCGGCGCGGGCAACCGCAAGTGCATCGGGGAGGCCTTCGCCTGGACCGAGGCGACCATCGCCCTCGCGACCGTCCTGGCCCGCTGGCGGCTGCGCCCGGTTCCCGGCCACACCACCCGCGAGGCGGCGTCGGCGATGGCCCACCCCGACCACGTCCCCATGATCCTGGAGGCGCGGCGGAACTGACACCGGGCCGGCCGCGCCGGGGGAGGCCGCTTCCCCCGCGCTCCGGCACGCTCCTAGGCTGGTCCCGTGAGAGGCCAATTAGGAGAACTCGAAGACGCGGTGATGACCCGGCTCTGGCGGTGGAACCGGCCGGTGACGGTCAGAGAGGTCATGGTGGACCTCCAGCGGGAGCGCCCCATCGCCTACACCACCGTCATGACCGTGATGGACAAGGTGCACCGCAAGGGCCTGCTGCGCCGGGAACTCGACGGCCGGGCCTACCGGTACACGCCCGTCTCGACCCGCGCCCGCCACACGGCGGAACTGATGCACGAGGCCTGGTCCCGGAGCGACGAGCCGGCCGGTGCCCTGGTGGCGTTCTTCGGCGCGATGACCGCCGAGCAGCGCGGCGCCCTCGCCGACGCGCTCCGGTCCGCCGGTGCCACCGGCGGCCGAAGACCCGACCTCAGATCCGGACGACGAGCTTGCCCGCCCTCCGGCCCTCCTCCAGATCCCGGTGAGCGGCCGTGATCTCGTCCAGGGCGTAGACATGGACCGGCCCGAGGGACAGCCGCCCGGCCGCGATCCGGTCCAGCGACTGCTGGAGGACCTCCGGGGGCAGATCGGCGGAGCCGCCGCCGTAGGCGGTCAGCCGGACCCCGCGCGGCAGATACTCGATCGGGTAGAACTCGTGGACGATCCACTGGTTGGAGAGCATGCCGGTGAAACAGACCGTGCCGTGCACCCGGGTGGACGCCAGAGTGTCCGGCAGCGTCGGTGTCCCGACCAGCTCCAGCGCGGCGTCCACTCCCTCGGGGACGATCTCGCGCACCCGCGGCGCGATGGTGCCGTCGTCCACCAGCGGATGGTCGACACCGTGCTCCGCGAGCGCACCGGCCCGCTTCGCGGAGCGGGTGGTCGCCAGCACCACCGCTCCGATGTCCTTTGCGAGCGCGGCGGTGGCCAGACCCAGCGCGGAGGTCCCGCCCCGGATCAGCAGGGTCTGCCCCGACCGCAGATCCAGCCCGGTGGTCAGCGAGCCGTAGGCGGTCTGGAGAGTCTCCGGCACCGCGCCCAGCGTCTCCCACGGCAGATCGGACGCGAAGGGGATCACCTGGGCGCGCGGTACGACGGTGTACTCGGCGTAGCCGCCGTCGAAGGTGCGCCCCATGCCCCCCATCACCGTCATGACCTGCTGCCCCGGCCGCAGCACCCCGTCGGGGTCGGCGTCCACCGTGCCCGTCGCCTCGATGCCGAGGACCCGGGGCAGGGTCACCCCCTCGGCAAGCCCCAGCCGGGTGTGCAGCTCGGAGCGGTTGAGGCCGAACGCCCTCACCCTGATCCGCACCCACCCCGGCTCCGGCTCCGGGACCGGCAGGTCCCGGAGCCGGAGATTCTCCGGTGGGCCGGGCTCGTCGAGGACGACAGCCCGCATGGTCTTCTCCGCCACGGAATCTCCCTTGCTTGTCCGCCGCGCCCATCGTGACCCGGCGACCGGCCGCCCCGGGGGAACCTCCGCGCCGGACACCCCCGGACCGCCCTGATGGCCGCATGCCGCGGCCCCGCTCCGGGGACCCGCCCGGCCCGGCGGCGGGTGGCGGCCGGGCCGGTCACCACCGGCCGTGGCGCGGCGTTCCGTGCCCCGGCGTTCTTGCCGACCCGGTGTGCCCGGCCGCATCCTGGGAGCCGGGGAGCCGGACAGGGGATGGAATGACCGAGAACGTCACCGAGACCGACGACCGACCGACACCCGGGAACCGCCCCGACACCGCCTCGGAGTTCGCGCGCATACGCGCCACCGAGTACGGCTACCTCGACGAGACCGGCCACATATATCTCGACCACACCGGGTCCGGCCTGCCCGCCCGGCGGCAACTGCGCGCCCAGGCCGACCGGCTCGCCCGGGGCGTCTACGGCAACCCGCACACCGACAGCCCCGCCTCCACCCCCACCACCGCCCTGGTGGAGCGGGCCAGGGAACGGGTGCTGGACTTCGCCGACGCCGATCCGGCCGAGTACACCGTCGTCTTCACCGCCAACGCCACCGCCGCCTGCCGGCTCGTCGGTGAGGGCTACCCCTTCCGGCGCCGGAGCGCGGAGCTGCTGCTCACCCTCGACAACCACAACTCCGTCAACGGCCTGCGGGAGTTCGCCCGCGCCCGGCGCGCCCCCACCACCTACATCCCCCTCGCCGGTCCCGAGCTGAGGGTCGCCGACGACGACCTCGGACAGGCGCTGCGGGGCCGCAGAGGAGGGCGGGGCCTCTTCGCCTACCCGGCACAGAGCAACTTCACCGGGGTCCAGCACCCCCTGGAGTGGATTCCCCGGGCCCGGGAGCGCGGCTGGCACGTGCTGCTCGACGCCGCCGCGTACGCCGCCACCAACCGGCTGCGGCTCAGCCGCTGGCCCGCCGACTTCACCGTACTGAGCTGGTACAAGGTGTTCGGCTACCCCACCGGCGTGGGCTGTCTCATCGCCCGCACCAGCGCGCTGGAACTGCTGCGGCGGCCCTGGTTCTCCGGCGGCACCATCCAGGTCGTCAGTGCCCAGGGCCAGTGGCACCGGCTCGCCGACGGCGGGGCCGCGTTCGAGGACGGCACGGTCAACTTCCACGCCATCCCGGAGATCTGCACCGGGCTCGACTGGGTCGAGTCCGTCGGTGTCGACGCCATCCACGGCCATGTCGCCCGGCTCACCGGCCGGCTGCTCACGGGCCTCACCCGGCTGCGCCACAGCGACGGCCGCCCGCTGGTACGGCTGTACGGGCCCCGCACCCCCCACCGGCGCGGCGGCACCGTGGCCCTGAACGTGCTGGACGCCCGCGGCCGGATCGTCGACGAGCGGGTGGTCGCCCGGGACAGCACCGCCGCCCGGATCTCCCTGCGGACGGGCTGCTTCTGCAATCCGGGCGCGGGCGAGGCGGCCTTCGCGATCGGCTCACCGGCCCTGCGGCTCACCGGCCGGGACCGCACGGTGGTGACCATGGAGGACTATCTCACCCGGCTCGGCCTGCCGTCGGGCGGCGCCGTCCGGGTATCGGTGGGCCTCTCCTCCAGCCCCCGGGACGTGGACGCGCTGCTGGGGTTCCTGGAGAGCGCCTACCGCGACCGGGAGCCCCTCCCGGACGGCCTGGTCCCGCGCACCAGCTGCTGACGGACCGGAGGAGCGGCCGGGCGCGGGAGTTCAGCGCCCGCCCGCTCCGCCGGTGAGCGGCCGGTGCGGGGTGGGGCACCGCCGCCGGAGCAGCCACCACGCCGCCGCCAGGAAGAGCACCGTGAAACCGCAGAGCAGCAGCCAGCGCGTCCAGGGGGCATGGCCGAAGGTGTCCCCGTACGAGGAGAGCAGCGGCGGGCCCAGCGGGGAGGCTCCCCGGGCCCAGAGCCCCTCCAGATCCACCGCGGCGCCCAGCGCCTCGAACGCCCAGCGATTGGTCATCGCCGCGCTGATCCACTGACCGGCCGACGCCATCAGCGGCGCCGGTACGAACGCCCCCGAGAACAGCACCTGCGGGAAGCAGAGCAGCGGCAGCGTCAGCGCCGCCTGCCCCGGGTCCGAGACCGCCGCCGAGGTGAGCAGCCCCAGCGCGAGACCGGCGGCCGACGCGAGAGCGCTGGTGACGAAGAGCGACCCGTAGACCCCGGGCGCCGCCTCGGGCAGCCGGTCCCCGGCGCGCAGCACGGCGAGCAGCAGCGCGTCGGCGAGCGCCAGCACCGGGAGCAGCAGGGTGACCTTGGCGGCGAGATAGGGGCCGAGCCGCAGGGTGGTGAGGCGCTCCCGGCGGACCACGGCGAGTTCGGCGCAGATCTGGAGCAGGCCGTAGGCGAGTCCGAAGAAGAACGCGCCGAACGCGATCCAGAACAGCACCATCGCCGTGGACGAAGGGCTGGGCCGCGCGGGATCGAAGACCCCCGGCCGGAACAGCAGCGCGAACATCGCCACGATCATCACCGGTGAGCCCACCATGATCGCCGCCGACAGCCGGTCGCGCCGCAGCAGTTCGGCGGAGCGCCGGGTGAGCAGCAGCCACTGGGCGAACGCGCCGGGGCCGGGACGGGGACCGGGGCGCCGCCGTGCGGGCACCCGGGGCAGGGGCGCCGGCTCCACCGCCGGAACGGGCGCCGGGCGCTCCGCCACCGCCGCGTACACCTCGGTGAAGTCGGCCGCCCCGAAGTGGCTCAGCACCTCGGCGGGCGGCCCCGCGTGGGCCCGGGAGCCGTCCGGGGCGAGGAAGACGACCTGGTCGCAACGGGCCAGATCGGCGGGGGAGTGGGTGGTCAGCACCACCGTCACGCCGGAGGCCGCGAGTGTGGCGAGGGTGGTCATCAGCCGGCCGCCGGTCGCCGGGTCGAGTCCGGAGGTCGGTTCGTCCAGGAACAGCACCCGGGGGCGGGCCAGCAGCTCCACCGCGATCCCGGCCCGTTTGCGCTCACCGCCGCTGAGCGTGCCCACGGGCTGTCCGGCGACCGGGGTGAGCGCCAGTTCCCCCAGCACCCGGCCGACGGCCTCCGGCGGGGCGCCGCGCAGCCGGGCCGCGTACTCCAGACTGCGCCGCAGGCCGAGGCCCCGGTGGAGGATGTCGTCCTGCGGGACGAAGCCGAACGGCACGGCCGCGGCGGCCGGTTCGAGCCCGTCGTGGCGCACCAGGCCGCCGGTCGGCCGGCGCAGCCCGGCGAGCGTTTCCAGCAGCAGGGTCTTGCCCGCGCCGCTGCCGCCCGCGATTCCCGTGATCCGCCCCGGGGCCACGTCCAGGGTGATCCCGCGCAGCGCCTGCCGGCCGCCGCGCAGCCGCAGCCCCGCCCCCTCGGTCCGGATACGGGCCCCGCGGGCCGCCCCCGGCCCGTCCGCCATCCGCCCGGATTCCGTCTGTCCGGTCTCCGTCTGTCCGGTCTCCGTCACCAGTCCACTCACCGTCCCGGCCGCCCCCGCCCCGGCACCGTACGCGGGGCCCGGCGGCGCCACAGCCCTGCCCTGCCCGCCCGCCGGGCCGGGCACACCTGATGCGCGGGGGCCGGCGGCGAATTCACCCGGGCGGGGTGAGGGCCGGCCCCGGCGGCCCCGGCGAGGAGGGCCCGGGCGCCCGCCGCCGGACCGGATCGGCCTGCGCGGAGGCACGGCGGCGGCCGAGACGGTGCGCCAGGTCCGGCGCTTCGCCGCCGGACCCGGCCTCGACGGCGGCACCCGGGCCGCACCGCGTGACCGGGGGCGGTCCGGCGCGCGCCACCGGTCCCGGGCGGGCGCCGCGCTCTCAGACGGCCCCCGGCTCCGGTGGCAGCACCCCCGCCGGGAAGCTCTCCACCCCGACGATCCGGCGCACCCGCTCCGGCTCGATCAGCACACTCACCCGCCGCTCGCCCCGCACCCGCATCTCGAACCGCTCGGTCCCGAGGTACCTCTGCGCCAGCAGATCGATGTCCCGGTCCGCCTCCGGCCCCTCCACGAACCGGACCGCCCGCCCCCGAATCTGCACCCGGTCGTACGGGTCGTCCTTCGCCGCGTGGGAGAGATACACCCGCGGGTCATGGCGGAGATTCCGTTCCTTGACCCGGCCGACGGCGGTGTTGAACAGCAGCAGATCGCCCATGGTGCCGAGCCACATCGGACTCACATGCGGCGCGCCGTCCGGACTGACGGTCGCGACAAACCAGATATGGGCCCCCGTGACCCGCTCCCGGATCTCCGGACTCATCACGCTCATGCGTCACCTCTCGGCCAGACCTGCGGGCCCCCCGCGGCGGCACACCGCCCGGGAGCGTACGACAGCCTCACCCTAGTCACGCCGTCTCCCGCCCCTCCCGGTTTCCGGACGCGGGGACGTGTCCGGGGATGTTAGGGTCTCCGGCATACCGCACCTCATGGCGGCCTCCCTCAAACCGTATTCCCACGGAGGCACTGTCATGTCCGCGTATCCGCAGGTGCGCCCCTTCCACCGCGAGGACCGCGACCAGCTCACCACCCTGGTCAACGCGCACGCCGCGGCGGTCGTGCCCGGCGCGACCGTCTCGGTCAACACCGTCCTCAGCAGCCTCGAGCGCTGCCCCGACGAGTACATCACCGACCCCTGGATCGCCGAGCGCACCACCCTCGTCGCCGAGCACCGGCAGCAGATCGTCGGCGCGGCCCATCTGCTGCGCTACCGCAACGACCCCGATGTCGGCGAGGACTACCGGGACACCGGCCACATCGCCTGGTTCGTGCACAACCCCGGCGCCTTCGCCGGACCGGACGGCGAACACCCCGCCGATCTGCTGATGGCCGCCTGCCTCGCCCAGCTCACCCGCTGGCATGTCCGCGCCCGCCACACCGACGGACAGCTGCCCGCTCCCGGTGTCACCGGAGTCCCCGAGCAGTGGCCCCATGTGCGGGCCGTGCTGGAGCGCGCCGGTTTCGTCCACACCGGGCACACCGAGATCCTGCTGATCGCCGCGGTCGCGGAGCTGCCCGCGCCCGGTCCGGCCCCGCTGCCCGGGCTGACCCTCCACCGGACCCTCGGTGACCTGGGCACCCGGCTCACCGCCCGGCTCGCCGGCGAGCCCGTCGCCCATGTCGAGCTGGACACCACCCTGGAGCGCCCCGAGCGGCACGCCCGCTCCGGCGGTGTCGCCGACATCGCCGATCTCGTCCTGCCCGACGACCCGCACCCGGGACTCCTCGGCTGGCTCCTCGGCGAGGCGGGCCGCTGGCTGGCTCTCTGCGGCTGCGACCGGGTCCTCGCCTACGCGGACGAGAGCGACGCGGGCGCTGAGGGCGGTGAGATCGCCGCGCTGACCGCGCACGGCTTCCACGAGCTGACCCGGACCGCGCGCGGCTGGGAGCACCGCCCCGCCCGACCGGCACCCTCCGGCCCTGGGGGAGCCCGGGCATGACGAAGGCCCCCGGCGGCGGCAAGGCCAGGGACACCGCCGCCGGGGGCCTTCGGGTTCAGAAGGTGCTCAGAGGGTGTTCAGAACATGTGTTCAGAACGGGGGCTCAGAGGGTGCTCCGAGGTTGTCCGGATCAGCAGGGACCGAGGTCCTGCCAGACACCCCACTGGCCGGTGGTGCCGGGCTCGTCGCCCTTCGTCCACCACTTGGCCTTCCAGTTGCGGGACTTGTGCGAGACGGTCACTCCGGTGCCGAACTCCCCGGCCGCGCTCCACGCCGGCGCGGTGCAGGTGCCACCGGGACCGCCCGGTCCACCCGGGCCGCCGTCGCCCGGCTCGACCAGCTTCACCCCGCGCGCCAGGTCGGCGGCGATGGCGTACGACTTGCCGCCGAAGGTCACCGTCCAGTTGGAGGGGGTCGAGGTCGGCGAGTAGTAGACGAAGTCCAGCTCGACGGAGGCGCCCGGGGCCAGCGACTGCCAGGCCGGCAGCTTCAGCGAGGCCCGGTGGAAGTCGCCCTTGAGACCGCCCACATTGGGACCGGTGTGGTCGCTGCGGATGATCGAGGTGCCGAAGCCGGACTGGTCCTTGGCGTTGCCGGGGGCGGAGGTCGCGTAGTCGAACTGGAACTCCGTGCCGCCGGGCAGAGCCGTCTTGGTGTTGTTGGTGATCTTCAGCTTGGGGCTGATCGGGTAGTTGGAGTCGCCGAGGGCGAACTGCCCGAAGTCGACGTCCACATTGACCGCCTCGGCGGGCAGCGCGATGTTCGACTTCTTGTTGCCGTAGCCGGCGGCGGCCTTGTACTTGTCGTACATCAGCGTGGTCAGCGTGTCGCCGGGCTCGTACTGGCCCTTGGCCGCGTTCCAGCGGTAGTCGCCGGCCAGCTCCCAGATCATGGTGCCGCCGATGCCCTTGGACACCACATAGTCGGCCTTGGCGGCGATGGACTGCTCGTCCTCGGTGGAGAGGAAGACCTTCTTCTCCGCGTTCCACAGCCACGGCGCGACCAGCGTCGAGTCGTACTTGCGGGCGTAGGTGCCGGTCAGCCGGGTGTTCGCGGGGAGACCGAACTTGGTGACGTAGTCCCCGACGATCCCCTTCTCCAGGTTCTTGGCGTGCCACATCGGGTTGAAGCCCGCCGGGGCCTCCCGGCCCGTGGTGTCGGTCTCGTGCCAGATGTTGTCGATCCCGACCGCGCCGTCACCGCACTTGGTCAGTCCCGACCCGGCGGGGCAGCTCGTGGCGGCCGACTTGCCCCACAGCCCGTCGGTGCCGCCCTGGACGTTCTTCCAGCCGCGCGAGTAGTACGGCAGACCGATGTTGATGCGGCCGGCCGGCATCGAGCCGCGGAAGTAGTGGTAGGCCCAGTCGGTGTTGAGATAGCCGATGCCGCCGTACTGGGCGGTGGAGTACACACCCGCCCCGGCCAGCTCGGAGTCCTTGCCGTCGTCGAAGAGGGCGGCGTTGGGGCCGACGTGCTCGTTCCAGGTGCCGTGCAGGTCGTACGACATGATGTTGACGTAGTCCAGGTACTTCTGGATCTGGAACGTCTCCATGCCGCGCAGCAGATACCCCGAGGAGGGCGCGGCCACGGTGAGCAGGTAGTGCTTGTTGTCGGCGGCACCCGCGCGGTCGAGCTTCTCGCGGAGCGTCTTCATCAGCACGGAGTAGCTCTTGACCAGACCCGCGCGCCGCCCGTTGGCGATCTGCCAGTCGAGCGGGTTGCCGGCGTCCTTCATCGTGGTCGGGTACTCGTAGTCGACGTCGACGCCGTTGAAGCCGTACTTCTTCATGAACTCGACGGCCGAGTCGGCGAAGGTGTTGATGCCGGCGTGGTTGACCGAGCCGTCGGGGTTGGTGGTCATCGAGTAGAAGCCGCCCGAGTCCACCCGCTTGCCGTTGTCATCGGTGTAGCCACCGGTGTCCGACCAGCCGCCGACGGAGATCAGCGTCTTCACGTTCGGGTACTGCTTCTTGTACTTCGTCAGCAGATTGAAATGGCCCTTGTAGGGCACCGCCGGGTCCATCTCGGCCCCGGGGACGCCGGGGAAGGTCATCCCGGTGGAGGGGTTGTTCGGGCCGTCCTTGCCGACGGACAGCTTGTTCGCCCCGTCGATGGCCCCGAACGCGTAGTTGATGTGGGTGATCTTGTCCCACGGGATGTCGGAGGCGAGGTAGGCGGGCCGGCCGTCCTTGCCGGTGCGCCAGCTGGCGAAGTAGCCGATGATGCGGCGCTGGTGGTCGGCGCCCATCTTCTCGCGGCCCTCGGTGTCGTAGACCGAGCAGTACGGGACGTCGACGCCGGGCGTCGCGTAGAGACCGTCGGGGCGACAGGACTCATGCGGGACCGCGGCCTGGGGCGCGGGGGCGGCCTGGGAGACGCCCGCGGAGAGCGAGCCGGTCAGCAGCGCGGCGACGGCCGCGCCTGCCGCGAACAGCGTCGCTCTGGTACGGATGGGGGACAGCACGGTCTGATCCTCCTGGTGGGGGGCCCAGTCGCCCGGGGGCGCTGGGGGTGATCTGCCTCGCTCGACATGCGTGGGGGTGGAGCGTGTTGGTCCCCGGGTGTGCGCACACCCGGAACCGAATCCGCGGAGGTGACGCAGAGATTAAAAGGACTAGACCAGCACGTCAATAGGTCCGGACCAGGCGAATCGGGGTCGGCGAAGCCGCAGGTGAGCGAAGATGGACGCCGGGGGAGAGGGGGCCGCGCACCAGCTCGGACCGCCGCCGTGCCGCCCCGGCCCCCGGTGAAGAGCACCACCTGCGACGATCAAGGAAAAGGGATTTCCGAATGACCCCTGCCGAACCCGGCCGGCCGTCGATACCCGCCGACGGCCACACCGTGATCCAAGTCCGGGGAGCCCGGGAGAACAATCTGCGGAACATCGACATCGATCTGCCCAAGCGCCGCCTCACCGTCTTCACCGGGGTCTCCGGCTCGGGCAAGTCGAGCCTGGTCTTCGGGACCATCGCCGCGGAGTCCCAGCGACTGATCAACGAGACCTATACCGCCTTCATCCAGTCGTTCATGCCGAGCCTGGGCCGTCCCGATGTCGACGGGCTGCACAATCTGAGCGCGGCGATCGTCGTGGACCAGGAGCGGATGGGCGCCAACTCCCGCTCCACGGTGGGCACCGCCACCGACGCGTACACCATGCTGAGGATCGTCTTCAGCCGCCTCGGAACCCCGCACATCGGCACCTCCGGCGCCTTCAGCTTCAATCTGCCCGAGGGCATGTGCCCCCGCTGCGAGGGGCTCGGCGAGGCCTCCGAGATCGACATCGACCAGCTGGTCGACCGCGACAAGTCGCTCAACGAGGGCGCGATCACCGTCCCCGGATACGCCGTGGACTCCTGGCCCTGGTCGGTGATGGTCTCCGCCGGCTTCCACGACCCCGACCGCAGGCTCCGTGACTTCACCCCCCAGGAGTGGGAGGACCTCCTCCACAAGCCGCCGGTCAAGGTCAAGGTCGGCACCAGCAACCTCACCTACGAAGGGCTGGCGGCCAAACTCCAGCGGACCTGGCTCGTCAAGGACCGCGAGGCGCTTCAGCCGCACATCCGGGCCTTCGTCGACCGTGCCGTCGTCTTCACCCGCTGCCCCGAGTGCGAGGGCACCCGCCTCACCCGGGCCGCCCTCTCCTCCCGCGTCAATGGAGTCAACATCGCCGAGTGCTCGGCGATGCAGATCAGCGATCTCGCCGAGTTCGTCCGCGGTGTCGACGACCCCGGTGTCGCCCCGCTGCTCGCCGGCCTCCGGCACCTCCTGGAGTCCCTGACCGAGATCGGGCTCGGCTATCTCAGCCTCGACCGGCCCGCCTCCACCCTCTCCGGCGGCGAGGCCCAGCGCGTCAAGATGGTGCGCCACCTCGGTTCCAGCCTCACCGATGTGACCTACGTCTTCGACGAGCCGACCATCGGGCTGCACCCGCACGACATCCAGCGCATGAACGACCTCCTGCTGCTCCTGCGCGACAAGGGCAACACCGTGCTCGTGGTCGAGCACAAGCCCGAGGTGATCGCCATCGCCGACCATGTCGTGGACCTCGGGCCCGGCGCGGGCGAGGGCGGCGGCGAGATCTGCTTCAGCGGCACCGTCGCCGGACTCCGTGCCTCCGGCACGCTCACCGGCCGCCATCTGGAGCACCGGGCCCGGCTGCGGGAGCGGGTGCGCCCGCACCGGGGGCAGCTCTCCATCAAGGACGCCGATCTGCACAACCTCCGGGACGTCAGCGTGGACATCCCCACCGGGGTGCTCACCGTCGTCACCGGAGTCGCGGGATCGGGCAAGAGCTCGCTGATCCACGGCTACCTCGCCGACCGGGAGGGCGTGGTCGTCGCCGACCAGTCCCCGATCCGGGGCTCGCGCCGCTCCAACCCGGCCACGTACACCGGACTGCTCAATCCGATCCGTACCGCCTTCGCCAAGGCCAACGGCGTGAAGGCCGCCCTCTTCAGCGCCAACTCCGAGGGTGCCTGCCCGAAGTGCAACGGGCTGGGGCTCGTCTACACCGACCTCGCGATGATGTCGGGTGTCGCCTCCCCGTGCGAGGAGTGCGAGGGGAAGCGGTTCACCTCCGAGGTGCTCACCCATCTGCTGCGCGGCAGGAACATCAGCGAGGTCCTCGGGATGTCGGTGGCGGAGGCGCACGCCTTCTTCCCGACCGGGCAGGCGCACACCATCCTCGGGCGGCTCACCGATGTCGGGCTGAGCTATCTGCGGCTCGGTCAGCCGCTGAACACGCTCTCCGGCGGCGAGCGGCAGCGCCTCAAGCTGGCGATCCACATGGCCGAGAAGTCCTCGGTCTACATCCTCGACGAGCCGACCACCGGACTCCACATGGCCGATGTGGACAAGCTCCTCGCCCTGCTCGACCGGCTGGTCGACGAGGGCAACACGGTCGTCGTCATCGAGCACCACCAGGCCGTGATGGCCCACGCCGACTGGCTGATCGACCTCGGTCCCGGCGGTGGCCACGACGGAGGACAGGTGGTGTTCACCGGGACGCCCGCCCAGCTCGTCGCGGACGCGGAGACACTCACGGCCCAGCATCTGCGCGCCTATGTGGGAGAGCCGGCCGGCTGAGCCCCCGCCCGGCCGCCCGGTGTCCGCGGGGTCCTCGGGGCCCTCGGGGCCTTCCCCCGCGGGCACCGGCCGGGGGGCGCCCCAACGGCCGGCGCGGCGGCCCGGAGACCGCCGCCCGCGGCTACGGAGCCGTTCCGGCGGGCCGCCCCGCTCCCGCCATGAACCGCCACACCAGCCCGTGGCCGAGCAGCACCAGCAGGCTCAGCAGGATCGCCTCGGCCTGGATCGGCCTGAGGCCGATGGCGCCCGCGATCCCGGGCGCCAGCCCCACCACCGCGATCAGCAGATAGACGGCCGCCGCACCCAGCTGGGGCAGTACCAGCGAGGGGAAGGCACCCTCCCGGGACCCCATCCCCAGCAGCCGCAGCGTCGACAGACAGCCCACCACCGAGATCACCACGAAGCTGGCCCGCCAGATCCCCGGTGTCCCGACCCCTCCCACCTGCGCGAACAGCCCCATCAGCGCGGGCAGCAGAAAGGAGAGGTAGACCCCGCCCACCACGCGCCGCCGGGCCGGTTCGCGCAGCCACTCCTCATGGTTCTGCACCACGTTCCACCAGAGGCCGACCAGGGTGAAACAGGTGGCCGAGAAGAGCGCGTAGAACGTACTGACATCCACCGGGCCTCCTGCGTCGGGCGCCGCGCCGCCCCGGGCGGCACCCGCCGAGCGTCCCATGCCGGTGCGCCCGCCGTGGTGGACCGACACCCCGGGCGTACGGGACGGGGCCGCCGCGCGGTCAGCCGCGCGGGCGCAGCAGCGCGAGGAAGTCGCGGAACGCGTCCGGCATGTCGACGGCCTCCGGGTCCAGCAGCCACTGGTACTGGAGCCCGTCCATCACCGCCGTCAGCAGGGGAGCCGCCTGCTCCGGGGTGAGGCCGCCGGCCAGCTCCTCGCCGTACTCCGCGCGCAGCACCTGGGCCATCTGCTCGCGCACCTGGCCGTACCGGCGGGTGAAGTACTCCCGGGCGGGATGGCCGTCCGTGACGCTCTCGCCCAGCAGCGCCGAGAAGGTCTGCACGATGCCGCCCCGCATCGCGTTGTACTCCACGAGGGAGGCGAGCAGCTCCAGCCGCCAGGCGCCCGGGGAGCGCGCGGCGGCGCCGGTGTCCCACTGGTCGCGCTCCTCCAGAACGGCGACGAGCAGCGCCTCCTTGGTGGGGAAGTAGTGCAGCAGGCCCTGCTGGGTGAGGCCGACCCGCTCGGCGACCGCGCCCAGCGACGCGCCCCGGTAGCCGCGCTCCGCGATCACTTCGAGGGCGGCGCGGAGAATCTCCGCACGCCGCTCCCCGCTTCTGGCCCTGGCCATCACCCTCGGTCCCTCTCCCTCGCACCCGCGACTCCCTGCCGAAAGGACCGTACGTCATCGGAAATATTACAGACAGATAACAAACCCTACCGGTCTACAGGTAATCGGGCCACCATGGCACCACGACACCGTTCCCGCACCCGCAGAAGGAGACACGGCCGTGGCCGACACCCCCGCACCCGCCCCCGCGCCCGACCACGCCGAAGCCGTCGAGACCGCCCTCGGGAAACTCGGCCTCGACGCCAAGGCCGCGCTCCTCGCCGGGCAGGACATGTGGTCCCTCCCGGCCCTCCCGGAGATCGGACTCGCGTCCCTGGTCATGTCGGACGGTCCGGTCGGTGTCCGGGGCACCCGGTGGAGCGCCGACGACCCCTCGATCGCCCTGCCGTCCCCCACCGCGCTCGCCGCCGCCTGGGACCCCGCCCTGGCCCGCCGGACCGGACGGCTCCTCGCCCAGGAGGCCCGCCGCAAGGGGGTCCACGTCCTGCTCGCGCCCACCGTCAATCTGCACCGCTCCCCCCTCGGCGGGCGCCACTTCGAGTGCTACTCGGAGGACCCGTACCTCACCGGCGAGATCGGCACCGGCTATGTCCTCGGTGTCCAGGACGGGGGAGTGGGCACCACCGTCAAACACTTCACCGGCAACGACGCCGAGACCGACCGCTTCACCGTCGACAACCTCATCGCCCCGCGCCCCCTGCGCGAGCTGTATCTGGCGCCGTTCGAGGCCATCGTGAGGAACGCCCACCCCTGGGGCATCATGGCCGCCTACAACCAGGTCAACGGCTCCACCATGACGGAGCACCGCTATCTCCAGAACGCCGTGCTGCGCGGCGAATGGGGCTTCGACGGCTTCATCGTCTCCGACTGGCTCGCCGCCCGCTCCACCGCCGGTGCCCTCACCGGCGGACTCGACGTCGCCATGCCCGGCCCGCGCACCGTCTACGGCGAGGCGCTGGCCGCCGCCGTCCGCGACGGCCTGGTCCAGGAGTCCGACGTGGACACCGCCGTGCGCCGGGTCCTGCTCCTCGCCGCCCGCGCCGGCCTGCTCGACGGGGCGGAACCGGCCGTCACCGAACCCCCCGCCCGCATCGACGGCCAGGCCCTGGCCCGCGAGATCGCCCACCGCTCCTTCGTCCTGCTCCGGAACACGGCCGTGCCCGGCCGCGCCGCCGCGCTGCCCCTCGACCCCGCCCGCACCGGCCGGATCGCCCTCATCGGCGCCGCCGCCCGCGACGCCCGCGTCCTCGGCGGCGGCTCCGCCACCGTCTTCCCCGAGCGGGTCGTCTCCCCGCTCGCCGGCCTCGCCGCCGTACTGCCCCCCGCGGACCTCACCTACGCGGTCGGCGCCGACCCCCACGACGAACTCGGCCCCGCCGGAACCGGCTTCACCCTCACCGCGATCTGCCGCGACCGCGCCGGCCGGACCATCGGCGAGGCCACCCTGCCCGGCGGCCACGTCCAGTGGATCAGCGCCGACCTCCCCGCCGGAGTCACCCACGAGACCCTGCACTCCGTGGAGATCCGGGGCCGGTACATCCCCCGCGAGAGCGGCGAGCACACCTTCGGCACCCGGGGCATCGGCGCCTTCCGGCTCACCGTCGGCGACCGGGTCCTGTGGGACGGCGCCCAGCCGATGGGCGACGAATCCGACCCCTTCGGCGCCTTCTTCGGCGCCCCGCGGGAGCGCGCCCGCGTCCCCCTCACCCGGGGCGAGCCCACCACGGTCTCGCTGCGCCATGTGATCGACAGCACCGTCGGGACACCGATGCCCGCCGTCGTCTTCTCCCTGCTGCACGCCGAACCCCGCCGTGACGCCGACGAGCTGATCGCGGAGGCCGTCGAGGCCGCCCGCGCGGCCGACACCGCCGTCGTGGTCGTCGCCACCACCGAGAGCGTGGAGTCCGAGGGCTTCGACCGCGCCGGTCTGTCGCTCCCCGGCCGCCAGAACGACCTGGTGCGCGCGGTCGCCGCCGCCAACCCGGACACCGTCGTGGTCGTCAACGCCGGCTCCCCGGTGGAACTGCCCTGGCGCGAGGAGGTCGCGGCGATCCTGCTGACCTGGTTCCCCGGCCAGGAGGGCGGCGCCGCGCTCGCCGATGTCCTGCTCGGCGCCCGGGAGCCCGGCGGCCGGCTCCCCACCACCTGGCCCGCCGCCCTCGACGACGCACCCGTCACACGGGTCGTCCCGTCCGACGGCGCACTGCCCTACAGCGAGGGCCTCTTCATCGGCTACCGCGGCTACGACCGGGCCGGTACCGTCCCCGCGTACCCCTTCGGCCACGGCCTCGGCTACACCACCTGGGCGTACGAATCCCTGGAGGCCCGCCCCGGCGCCGTCCGGGTGCGAGTGCGCAACACCGGTTCCCGGACCGGCCGGGAGACGGTGCAGATCTATCTCGCGCCCGCCCCCGGGGGCCCGCACGAGCGTCCGCTCCGCTGGCTGGCGGGCTTCGCCTCCGTCGAGGCCGCGCCGGGGGAGACCGCCGAGGCCGAGATCGTCCTGTCCCGCCGCGCCTTCGAGATCTGGGACGAGTCCGGCCACTCCTGGGAGTTCGTCCCCGGTCCGTACGAGGTCCACGCGGCACACGCGCTCGACGACGCGCGCCTGACCACCACCCTGGAGGTCTGAACCCGCGCCGCCGTGCCCCGGGAACCCGGGGCACGGGCCGCCAACCGGCGTTCGCCCGGGGGCCGGTGACCGCCTGGTGGGCCGTACGGGATACTGGAGCACCACACACCAGGAGGCAGAACGCGTGAACGGCGACATATCCGGCAAGCGGCAGGAGTCCGGGCTCGACACCTCCCTGCCGCACTCGGCCCGGATCTGGAACTACTGGCTGGGCGGCAAGGACAACTACCCCGTCGACCAGAAGGTGGGGGAGGAGTTCCGCGCGTTCTTCCCCGGCGTCGTCGATCTCGCCCGCGACTCACGGGCCTTCCTCGTCCGGGCCGTCGACCATCTGGCCCGGGAGGAGGGCATCCGGCAGTTCCTGGACGTCGGCACCGGCCTGCCCACCGCCAACAACACCCACCAGATCGCCCAGCGGGCGGCCCCCTCCTCGCGCATCGTCTACGTGGACAACGACCCGCTGGTCCTGGCCCACGCCAGGGCCCTGCTGGTGGGAACCCCGGAAGGCGCCACCGACTACATCGACGCCGACCTGGGCGACCCCGCGGCCATCGTCGAACAGGCGGCGCGGACCCTGGACCTGTCCCGGCCCGTCGCCCTCACCCTGATGCAGGTCGTCGGGCACATCGCCGACCACGGCGAGGCGCGGTCGACCGTGCGGGCGCTGATGGACGCGCTGCCGTCGGGCAGCTATCTGGTGTTCAACGACAGCGTCGACACCAACGAGGCCAACGCCGCCGCCACCCGCCGCTACAACGACAGCGGCGCGGCCCCCTACCATCTGCGCAGCCCCGAGGAGATCGCCGGGTTCTTCGACGGCCTGGAGCTGCTGGAGCCGGGGGTCGTACCGCTGGACCGCTGGCGCCCCGACCCCGCCGAGGACACCCCCCGGGACGAGGTCATCGCCCTGGGCGGGGTCGGGCGCAAGCGCTGACACGGCGGGCCCGGCGCTCAGCCCCTCCCCGTCCCCCGGTGGTTCAGCAGCACCGGCAGGGCGGCGACGTCATTGGCGATGAACGAGCGCTGGAACCCGAGCGACCGGGGATCGCCCGCGAGGGCGATCCCCGGGAACCGCGCGAACAGGGCGGGCAGCGCCACCCCGGCCTCCAGACGCGCCAGAGGGGCCCCGAGGCAGTAGTGCACCCCGTGCCCGAACGCCAGATGCTCCTTGTCCGCGCGGTCCAGGTCGAAGGCGTCCGCGTCCCGGTGGACACCGGGATCGCGGCCGTGCGCCCCGAAGGCCACGAGCACCGCGTCACCGGGCCGCAGCACCACCCCCTCGCCGAGGTCGATGTCCTCCGTCACCCACCGCAGCGGCAGATGCATCACCGCCGCGTGCAGCCGCAGGGTCTCCTCGATCGCATCGCCCCACCGCCCCGGATCGGCGCGTACGGCATCGAGCTGCCGGCGATCCGTCAGCAGCGCCCGCACGGCCTGGCCGATGAGGGCGATCGTGGTCTGGCTCCCGGCTCCGAGCATCAGAATCAGCGTGGAGACCAGCTCCTGCTCGCTGAGCCGGTCCGCACCGTCCTCCCGGGCCGCGAGCAGCAGGGAGGTCATGTCCTCACCGGGCTCCCGGCGCCGGAACGCGACCAGCGCCTTCATCGTGGCCATCAGCCCGTCACGGACGGCCGCGGCGTCCTCCTCGCTGACCCCCGTCGCCGCCACCCGCTCGAAGACCCGCAGCACCTCGGGGCGCTGATCCTCCGGTACCCCGAAGAGATCACAGATCACCCGGGTCGGCACCGGATAGCTGAACAGGGCCCGCAGATCCACCGGTTCATCGCCCGGCCGCTCCTCCAGCGCGTCGAGCAGACCGTCCACGACGGCGGTGACCCCCGGCCGCATCGCCTCGATCCGGCGGGGTGAGAACGCGGGGCCGATCAGCCTCCGCAGCCGGGTGTGGTCGCCGCCCTCGGAGGTGAACATGGACTCGGTGTCCACCCACGGGAAGAGCCAGGACACCCGCCCAGGCCGGTACCCGGGCACGGCCGCCCGCGCGTCCCGGGAGACCCCCCGATGCGTCAGCAGCCTTCTGACCACGTCCCCCCGGGAGACGGACCAGGCCGTCACCCCTTCGGGCAGCCCGACACGGACGGCGGGCCCCGCCGCACGGAGCCGGTCGACCTGCTCGTACAGATCCGGGCCGCCGTCGCTGCCGAGCGGCACGGGGGCGCTGGTGCCGGAACTGGTCATGCTCATCCTCCTGTGGCGGTGCGCGGACCGGTGACGCGCACCACGATCCGCCCTGCGCGGCGCCACGTCCACGCCTCCGCGCGCGGGCGGCCGGCCATCGCCCCCGGACGCCCATGAACCCCCGTCACCCGGTGTCCAGCACCGCCGCGTTCGTCGTAAAAGGCGATGGAATTCACGGATGAAACGCCCATGCGGCCTAATTATGTCGCCCAATTGCTCCACATCAGGGGTGCCCGCACCGTCGTTATTCGGAATATGACGACAACAAAGAGCCCGGCCATGGCGGCCTCCCGCCGTGCGATCGCCCCCGACGCGGTGAGGATGGGACAGTGGGCATTTGTCCCCGGCATGGACCGTTCCGTGCCGGACGGCGGTCACGCCTCGCTCCAGTACGGGGGCCGCTGTGTCGAACTCAGATACTCGTCCTCCGTGGTGGAGGACCTGCTGACGACCATCGGCCGGCTTCAGGACGAGTTCGCCCGGCGCTCCGGCACCGGGTACGCGCCGTCCGCCGCCAGCCGTGACGAATGGACGGGGAATATCGTCCATGTATGAGGAGTACGACCCCTACGGTTCACCGGCCCCCCACCCCGATCAGCACGGTTACGTTCCCTGGGAGGAAACGTATGTGCCCTCCCCGGTGGAATCCGTCGCCGCATATCAGCCGATGGGCCCGCCGGTCATGGAGACTCTCGACGGGGTGTGGGACCCCACCGAAGAGCTGGAGCAACTGCTCCAGAACTCCGGAGTCCATGAATTCGACGGACTCCCCGGACACGGCCGGAAACCGGAACCAATGGACGTGCCCCTGCGCACGGGGCTCCTCGGGCCGCCCGCCGAGGCACCCCCCAGACCACCGGCCCCGCACCGCCGGCGGCGCCGGCCGCCCAACCGGGGTCCCAAGTTCCTGCTCGCGCGGGCGATCAGTTTCTCGATCGCCGCGCTCGCCGCCGTCATCGTCTCCATGGTCAGCGTGCTCGGCGGGATGGTGGCCCTGGACCCGCTGCGGAGCATCGCCGACCCCCGGCTGCCCCAGACCCTGATCCACTGGTGGCCGCTGCTGGTCTACGGCCCCTGGATCGTCGCCTCCCTCTCCATCCTGCGGGCCTCGCTCCACCGCCGCCGGGCCGTGCACTCCTGGTCCGTGGTCCTCATCTTCTCCACGGTCGCCACACTGCTCTGCATCACCCAGGCGCCCCGGACCCTCACCGCCGCGGCCGCCGCCGCGCTGCCGTCCATCGCCGCGCTCGCCTGCTTCCAGCAACTGGTCCGGCTCATCACCATGGTCCGGCCGCCGCGCCAGGTCACCGCGCGGCACCGGCACACCGTTCCCCCGCCCCCGCCACCGGCCGACCGCCGCCCGGCCGGTGACCACCCGGTCAAGCCCCAGACCCCCGTCCGCGCACCCCTGTCCGAGCCGGACCGGACCATCCAGCTCCGCAGACCCCCCGAACAGGGCGCCTTCCCCCGCCGCCCGCAGACCCGGCACGGCGAATTCCTGTAGCCGGCCCCGCCGAACGGCCGCGCCGCGGCCGGGTCCCCCCTCGTGCCCGGCGGGAGGAAGCGGCCGCGCGCGCCTCCGGCGGCACCGGACCCGGCGGCTCGGGGACGGACGACCTCTCCCCGGGCGCCGATCCCCCGGCCCGGAGGGGCCACGGCGGCCGGTCCGCAGGCCACGGCCCGGAGGGCGACGAGGCCCGTCCCCAGACCACGGCCCGGAGGGTGGTCAGGCCCGGTCACGGCGCCCGGCCGGTCACGGTGATCGCCCGCACCGGACACAGCCGTACCGCCTCCCGCACCCGGTGCTCCTGGCGCGCCGCCGTCCAGGACGGGAGCAGTTCGCTCAGCCCGTCGTCGTCCTGGGTGAACACCTCGGGCGCGGTGAGCGCGCACATGCCCGCCCCGATGCAGACCTCCCTGTCCACCTCGACGCGCAGACCCTCCCGGCTCTCCGCCGCGCCGCCGGTCACCAGGCGACCGGCAATTCCAGCATGCCCTGCAGGGTGTCGCCGGGTTTGAACGGGACCTGGTCGGCGGGGACGGTCAGCCGCAGCCCCGGCAGCCGCGCGAACAGCGACCGCAGGGCGATCTCCATCTCGGCACGGGCCAGATTCTGCCCCAGGCACTGGTGCACTCCGTAGCCGAAGCCGATGTGGTGGCGCGCCGCGCGGCTCCAGTCCAGGGCGTCCGGCGCCGGGAACGCGTCGGCGTCCCGGTTGATCATCGAGGTCGCGAACACGACCCCGTCGTCCGCCCGGATCGTCCCCCCGCCCTCGACCTCGATGTCCTCGACCGCCACCCGCAGCATGCCGTCCGCGATCGACAGAAACCGCATCAGCTCCTCGATCGCCGCCGGCATCAGCGACTCGTCCGCCCGGAGTTCGGCGAGTCGCTCCGGATGCTGGAGCAGGGTGAAGACCCCCAGGGAGATCATGTTCGCGGTGGTCTCATGTCCCGCGATGAGCAGGATGATGGCCAGGCTGATCAGTTCCTCGCGGTCCAGCGGGCCCGCCGCCCGCCCGCGCCGGATCAGCTCGTCGAGCAGCCCGTCGCCGTCGCAGGGGCCGGCGGCCCGTTCGTCGATCAGCCCGCCCATGTACGCGTCCAGCCGGTCCCGTGCCCGCACGCTGTCCTCGCCGGACCGGCCGCGCAGCAGGATGCGGGACTGCTCCTCGAAGAAGTCGTGGTCCGCGTAGGGGACTCCGAGGAGGTCGCAGATCACCATCGACGGCACCGGCAGGGCGAAGGCGCCCACCATTTCGGCGGGCGGCCCCTTCTCCACCAGCTCGTCCAGCAGCCGGTCCACCGTCCGCTGGATCGCCGGCCGGAGCGCGGCCACCCGCTTGAGGCTGAAGCCGGGGATGAGCATCCGGCGCTGGGCGTTGTGCTCGGGATCGTCGACCCCGAGCAGCGCGACCCGGCGCGGGCCGATGGCGGCGATACGAGGATTGGTGACCGGGAAGGACCGGTGCTCCCGGTCGCTGGACAGCCGGGGATCGGTCAGCAGCTCTCGCGCGAGCGCGTGGCCGGTGACCGCCCACACCGAGCGGCCGTCGTAGAGCGATACGCGGCTGATCGGCCCCGCCGCGCGCAGGGGTTCGTAGGCCGTGGGAGGGGTGTAGGGGCAGGCGCGGCTCTGGGGGAAGGCGACGGTGTCCGACAACGGGGGCCTCTCAGAGGTGGGAGTCCGATGTGCCGCTTCATTACATGCCTCGGGCACCTAACCGTCTACGCGTAGTTCGGCCAAATCCCCCGACCCGGGGCGAAATGTACGTCCGAGCGGCCCACCGAACGGAGAGGCGCACGCGAACCTCCGCCGCGGCGGTCCCGGGCCGGCCGGCACCGCCGGGGTGCTACGGCGGACCCCCGGGCAGGACGGCGGAGTGGTCCCGCGGACGGCGGGGCGACGAGCGGCAGGGCAGGACGAGATGTCTCGCCCAGCGCGCCCGCGCCTCGCCGGCCGTCGCCGCCGGGAACCCGAACTGCTCACCGGCCCCGGGCCAGCCGCACCAACAGGCCACGTACCAACCGGAACAGGGGGCCGTGAGCCGGGTCAGCGAAGGCCGGTGCTCGGCGAGAATCAGCTGCGCGTGCCCGGCCCGGCGGCCCGGAGCCGGCGCGGTGCCGCAGAAATGCATCTCGGACTCGTCCGCGGTCCACAGCCACCCCCGCTTCCACACATACGCCTTCGCCCTGCGCTCCGTGGTGTACGGGGTGCGCAGCACCGCCGTACAGCCCGGCCAGTCGCACTCGAAAACCCGCACCTGTACCCGTGCCATGCGAGCACGATACGGACCACCGGACGCCCGCACCCGCGCCCGGCCCGGCCGTCACCGATACGGACGACACCCCTCCCGGACGCTGACGCGCCGCACACCACCGCACCCACCGCCGACGGCCGGCGCGCGCTTCCCCCGCCCGTTCACGCGCAGGCCATCCCGTCCTTGACCTCGGGCCACGCCTCCACGCCCGCGGGGGTGCGCACGTACGCCCTCGACCCGTCGGCCGCCAGCCACAGCTCCCGGTCGCCGAGCCGGTAGCGCGTGTCCCGCGCGTCATCGGGCAGGGCCGCGCTTCCGTCGTACCGCGAGGTGAGCATCGACGCCGGCAGCACCCCCTCCGGGTCCCGGGCGTACGAGGCGCGGTCCGTGGTCGCGTCCAACTCCACGAAGTGGGCCTTCTCCCACGCGCAGTGCTCGGCACCGGAGTATCCGGTCACCCTGGTGACCGGGACCCGTCTGCCGTCGGTGTCGGTCCAGATCTCATAGCCCCGGGTGTCGGTGAAGGCGGCCGGAAGCTCCGCCGGATCGCAGGAGGCGCTGGTGTCCGGGCCCCAGCCCGGGCGCCCCGGCTGGTCCTCGGCCACCACCACGGCGATCCTGGTCCTGCCCTTCACATCGAAGGAGTACAGCACGCGTCCGTCGGCCTCGGCCTCCACGCGATAGCCGTACCGGGGCAGGTCGGGCTGTTGCATGTCGAAGAACGCCGCGAGCCCCTCCTCCGGGGTCGCCCCGCCGTCCCCCTCGCTCCAGGTGTCGCCGCCTCCGCCCGAATAGATGGCCCCCTCGCACTCCAGCGCCCGGCCGGCCGCCCCCGAGAGGAGCCTCATACCCTCCGGGGTGTCGTTGTCGATCTCCCGGCCGCCGTTGCCGTGCCGTACCAGCAGCGGGCCGCCGTACGGGGAGGCGGGCGGCTCCCCGGCGACCACGAGGCCCTCCGGGGCTCTCCCGTTCGCGCCGCCGCCTCCCGCCCCCCGCCCGGTGTCGCACCCGACCGCCACGACCGCGATGACGACCGCCGCCGCCGACCCGGCCACTCTGCTTCCCCGCATGTCTCCCCCACCACTGTCCGCTCTCGGATCTCTGCCGTACGTGACGGTTCTCCGCCGCCCGTGACGACGGTCCGACGCCCGGAACCACGGTTCGGTTCCGGGCGCCGGACCGGCACGCAGGAGGGAGGAGGGAGGAGGGAGGGACGGGACAGCGGCGGGGGAGTGCGCTCAGCGCCGCAGCGCCCACCTCTGCACGGACTCCAGTGGGCCCGTCCGGAAGCGCCGCAGCCACAGTGCGGAACCCGCCATCAGGACCGCGCACACCACCAGCCACAGCCCCATCACCCACCAGGGCCGCCACGAGTCGTCCAGCCGGTGCGCCAGCCCGAGCCCGAAGCCGTACGACACCAGCACACACAGCACATTCTGAAGGACATACCCCGACAGAGCGGTCCTGCCGACCGAGGTGAGACCGTTCATCAGCGGCCCCGGCCGCCGTATCCGGTCCACCAGAACGCCGATCAGCCCGATGTAGCCGAGCGCGGTCAGCGGACCGGCCACGTACCGGTCCAGCAGGAACAGCTCCGGCCCGGCGAGCGAGGCGGCGACACTGAGCGGCAGCCCGAGACCCAGCCCCCACGCCAGCAGACGGGCGCGGATACGGCGCCCCACGGGCTCGGCGCCGAACGCCCCGGCCCGGAAGAGCCGCACCCCGAGAAGGAACAGGAAGACCAGCAGGAAGAAGGTGAGCACCGGCTCCAGCCGGAGCGCGAGGGCGTTCTCCAGCCGGAAGGCGATCTGCTCGCCCCAACTCCCGTACGCGTACAGATCGGTCACCTCGCGCGAGACCGACCCGCCACCCTGTTCCCCGGTCCCGGCCAGAGCCGCCGTCAGCAGGCCGATCAGGGCCAGATGCAGCCCCAGCGCCCACCACATCACCCGGTTCTGCACCACCTGCGAACGGGCCAGCAGCCACGCGACCAGGAGCGCGGTCACCGCGTACCCCATCAGCACATCCCACGCGAAGACCAGCACGAAGTGCACCGTCCCCTCGGCGAACAGAAGCAGGGCCCGCCACCGGTAGCGCCCCGGCCACGGCTCACCGCGCCGGACCGCCGATCCGTACTGAATGGCCAGGCCCACCCCGAAGAGAATCGTGAGCAGCGAGAGGAACTTGCCGTTCGCCAGCAGCCGTGCGACACCCTCGGCCGCGCCGGCGAAGGAGTCGAAGGACGGCTGCGCCTCGCCGCTCAGTACCCCCCACTCCGCGCCGGGACCGGTGAAGATCCAGACGTTGGTCATCAGAGTGCCCAGAATCGCGGCCCCGCGCAGCACGTCCAGCAGTGCCAGGCGGCGGGGCGGCGGTCCCGCGGTCGTCGTCGGGGAGGTCATGGTCTCGGTCATGTCTTCATCGTTTCTCCCCGCCGGACCACCCACGTCATGACCGCAGACGAAGAGGCGCTACATCTTTCGGTGTAGCGCCCGGGCGAGGGCCCCGACCTGCGCACGACGACCCATCCGGCGCGCCGCGCCGGATGGGTCGTCGTGGTCGTCGTGGAATGCGCTGGTACGGAGAGGGAGGAGAGGGACGCCGCTAGAGAGCCGGCCTCATCGCATCCGCCAGTACCTGATGGCCGGTGGGGTTGGGGTGGATGTCCTGGAGCGCGCCGCAGACGAAGGTCAGCTGGCAGATGCGCGCCACATTGGTCGGAACCTTCCCCACACCGGCGACATCCACGTCGGGGGTGAAGGCGAAGGACTCATAGGCGGTGGCGAAGTCCGCCAGGGTGAAGTGCGTGTTCCGGTAGTGCTTGGCCACGATCTCGTTGAAGGCCTGCTGCACACCCGCCGACTGCTGCGCGATGATCTGCCCCTGCGCTCCGGTGAGCCAGGTCACCAGGAAGGGGTTGACGGAGTTGGCACCCGCGAGATGGGTCTGCGTGCTGGACGCCGTGTTGATCGCACTGGTGATTCTGCCGAGGTTGGTGTCGAGGGTCTTGAGCGCCCGCAGGGTGCAGCTCACATCGATGGCGCCGTTGACGAAGCACGTACCGATGTCGTTCCCGCCGATGTTCAGCGAGACGAACTTCACCCGGGTGCCGTTCTGCTTGAGGAAGTCCACCGCCTTGCCGAGCTGGGACACCGTCTTGTTGGCGCTGTCCTTGTAGTCGCAGATACCGCGATTGATCATCGTCGCGGTGGTCTCGCCCGTGCAACCCAGCTTGATATGACGCAGATTGGCATCCGTCTTCTTCAACTGGGTGAAGAGTTTGTCCGTATAGGCCTGGTCGGTGTCCCGCTGCACGTCCGGCTGGAAGCCGCTGGCCAGCGAGTCGCCCAGCGAGACGTAGTAGGTGGGCTCCGCACTGGCCGCCGTGCCCCGGGCGTCGGCGGGTGCGGCCGTTGCGCCGGCCGAGCCGCCGGCCATCAACCCCAGCAGGGTGGCGGCTGTGGCGAGGAATGCGAGGGGTCCGCGGATACGCATCTGCTGTCTTCTCCTCTGAAGCGAAGGGGGACTCCCGGGTCTCCGAGCCGGCTCTCTGGTGGTTCCCGGAGGATTCCCGGAGATTTCTCGGCTGCCGCTCGGCTACCGCTCGGGGGTTTCCCGGGTGTTTCCCGGGTGTCGCTCGGATGCCGCTCGGGTGTCGCTCGGGTGTCGCTCGGTTGTCTCTTCAGGACGTTGACCGACTGCACGGCGGCCCGAGCGCGAGCCGTTCAACCCCGTTGTCTCCGGGGATCTGTTCCGGCCGTCCCTCCGATGCCCCAGGAGCCCCCTCCACCCCTTCTGTCTCCTCCCGTCCCGCCTGCCCTGCCTGTCCTGCCGACCGGTGGACATCCCGGATTCCGCTCCGCGGCTGATGGCCGTGCCCTGCCTCCCGGTACGCGGCGACGGCCCGAGAGGAGGGAACACCGGCCGGACCTGCGCCCACCCTCCGACCCGCCTGCCCGCCGACGCCGGGCCTCCGCACCCGGGTTCCGTCTCCGCCCCGGCTGAAATCGCGGACCCGCGTGCCCACGGCTCGCTGAACGGCCGAATGCCGGTGTCGCCCGGCTGCCGGAGAGGGGGACGAGTGGGACGGGCCGTCCGTACCGGCCCCCGGCGGTACGGACCCGGGCCGGGAGGGAGGGAACCCACGCTCCACCACGCCCGGGATCGGTCCGTACGCCGCAGATCCGCCCGGGCGGCGGACTCACCGTCTCACGGTCGCGGTGTTCCGCCGAGGTACTGGTAGGCATCCTGGGCGATGGTGATCTCGTGGAGCTGGGTGGTGCCCTCGATGATCTCCATGATCTTCGTGTCGCGGTAGTGCCGCTGAGCGGAATGGGCGGGGCTGCACCCCTGTGCCCCATGGATCTGCACGGTGTTGGCGGCGGCCTGCGAGGCCGCCGAAGCGGCGAAGTACTTCGCCATCCACGTGGCCTGCTGATGGTGCGGATCGTCGGTGTCCTTGAGCTGCCCGGCACGGGCGCAGAGAAGCCTGGCCGCCTGGGTGTCCGTGACCATCCGGGTGATCATCTGCTGGATGAGCTGATGTTCCCTCAGAGGGGAATCGGCGGTGTGGGCGATCGAGGCCTCCAGGCACGCCTGAAGAATCCCGGTGGTCCCGGACGCCACACTGAAGCGGCCGATGTCGAGGGCGGCGGGAACGACGGTGTGAAGGGCGAACCCGTCGGGTCCGAGAAGCGCGTCGGGGGAGACGGGTGTGTGGTCGAAGGAGATATCGGCGTGCATGGCGGCACGGGTGCCGAGAAGGCCGGTGAGCGGCTGCACATGAACCGTCGCGTGCGACGGCTCGACGAGAAAGCCGGTCACGCCGGCCGGAGTCCGGGCGAGCACCAGCAGCACCCCCGCCGTCTGTCCGCCGGTCACCCAGCGCTTGGTCCCGTGCAGGGTGTGTCCGGCCGCAGACCGCGGGGTGGCGGTGGTCCTGAGCCCTGCCGGATTCGACCCGGCCCCGGTCTCGGTGAGACACAACGCCCCGGTCGTGCTCCCGGCAGCGAGCCCCGGAAGCCAGCGCTCCCGCTGCTCAGGAGTGCCCCAGCGCGCGACGGCCGAGACCACCATGGTGTGCGCGGTGAGCAGACTCCGCACGGACGAGCACCCACGGCCGACTTCCTCGTGCAGAACACCCAGCCCTTCCATGCCCACCCCCGCACCACCGCGCGCGATGGGCAGAATCGCCCCCCACCAGCCGAACTCCCCGATGAGCTGGAGAACGTCGGGCGGAACACGCTGGTTCCTGTCGAATTCGGTCGCATGGGGAGCGATATGGGCTTCGACCTGGGTGCGGGTGGTGTGCCGGACGTTCTGCGCGCTGGTGGGGTCGGTCATGGGGAGGTCGTCTGCGTGAGCCGTTGGATCAGTTCGTTGATGGCGGTGATGGTACGGAAATTGTCGGGACGGAGTTCATCGTTCGGGATCGTGATTTCGTAGGCCTTTTCGATGTGGGTGATCAGCCGGACGGTGAAGAGGGAGTTGGCCACGCCGAGTTCGTAGATGTCGTCGTTGTCGTCGAGGGCGAGTCCGGGGTAGGTGTCGGTGAGGTAGTGGTTGATGGTGGGCGGGGGGTGATGGGTCATTCTCTTTCTCCTTCTTTTCCGGATTCTTTTCCGGTTGTTGTTCCGGTGGCTTTTGCTTTCTGTGGTGTGTGTTTGTGTGGGGTGTGGTTTAGGGGTAGGGGTAGAAGCCTTGGTGGGTTTTGCGGCCGTGGAGGTGGGCGTTGACCATGTGGTGGAGGAGGGG